>CAYPLM010000201.1:0-2917 GCA_964411575.1 uncultured Oscillibacter sp.
GCTCAGCGCGGTGTAGTGGCGGGTGAGCTCGTTTTCGCTCACATGGGGCAGACGCAGCGGCTCGCTGCGTTCCTCTGCGAGGGTGTATTCCGGCACGTCGCACGCGGGCATGAGGCTCATGCCGCGTCCCTGCGCGCCCAGCTCAAAAATCAGCTTCATCTTACAGCACCTCCTTGACGATCTGCACGGCGCGGTCGAGCTGCGCCTTGGAAACAAGCTCGGTCACGCACCAGAGAATGCCGCCGTCCACCTCGGCACCGCCGAGGATGCCCTCTGCGGCCAGCGCGTCAAGAATGCGCTTGCGGCAGTTGGGGCAGGCGACGGTGGTGACGAACTCATGGAAGAACTCGCCCGCGTGCATACGCGTGCAGCCGAGCTTCTCAAGCTCGGAGGCAAAGTAGTGCGCCTTGGAAACGCACAGCCGCGCACACTGCTTCATGCCCTCTTCACCCATCGCGGCCATGTAAACGCCCGCGGTGAAGGCGCACAGCGCCTGGTTGGAGCAGATGTTGGAGCTGGCCTTTTCACGGCGGATGTGCTGCTCGCGTGCGGAGAGCGTGAGAACATAGCCGGTGTTGCCGTCCACGTCCTTCGTCTCGCCCACAATGCGGCCGGGGAGCTTGCGCGTGAGGGCGGCGGTGGTGGCCATAAAGCCCAGGTACGGCCCGCCGAAGGCGATGTCGAGGCCGAGGGGCTGGCCGTCGCCCACAGCGATGTCAGCGCCGACGGCGCGCGGCGTGGGCAGCAGGGCACAGGCAATGGGGTTGACGCCCATGACGAACTTTGCGCCCGCCGCGTGGACGATCTCGCCGATGGCCTTTGCGTCTTCAATCTGACCGTAGTAGTTGGGCTGCTGGAGATAGAAGCACGCCGCGTCCGCGCCCAGCGCTGCGCGCAGGGCATCAGGGTCGGTGCGCCCGTCCTTTTCGGGGACGATGCAAAGCTCGGTGTTGGAGGCGAAGCAGTAGGTCTTCATCACCTCGATCACCTGCGGGTGCGCGCACGCGGAGACATATGCCTTCGTGCGCTTGCGGTCTTTGCACATGGGGATGGTCTCAGCGGCGGCGGTCGCGCCGTCGTAGTGGGAGGCGTTGGAAACGTCCATGCCCGTCAGCTCGCAGATCATCGTCTGGAACTCGAACACGGCTTGCAGCACGCCCTGCGAAATTTCCGCCTGATAGGGGGTGTAGCAGGTGACAAGCTCCTCGCGCGAGGTGATGGACTTGACCACGGCGGGGATGAAGTGGCGGTACGCGCCTGCGCCGCGCAGCACGGTTTTATAAACCGTGTTCTTCTCAGCCAGCGCCGTCACTTTTTCGCGCACTTCCAGCTCGCTGAGCCCCTCGGGGATGTTCAGCGCGCCGTCGGAGAGCAGCATCTGCTGCGGTACGGCATGGTACAGCGCGCGCAGGCTGTCAACACCGATGGTGCGCAGCATTTCCTCGCGCTCAGAGGCCGTATGGGGAACATAGGTGCCCATAAGCAGTTTCTCCTTTTTCGCTTTTCGGTTTAGTCTTCGATTTGGCGGTAGGCCTTGTACTCCTCGGCAGTGAGCAGCTCTTCAAAGTCGCTGATGTTCTCCACCTTAGCGATCCAGGCGCCGTAGGGGTCGGAGTTGAGGGTCTCGGGCGCGTCGGCCAGCTCCTCGTTGACCTCGGCGATGTCGCCGGTGACGGGGCTGATGACATCGGCCACGGCCTTGACGGACTCGATATCGCACATGGCGGTCTCTTTTTCGACGCTGTCGCCCACCTCGGGCAGGTTGATGAACACCAGGTCGCCCATCTCGCTCTGGGCGTAGTCGGTGATGCCGACAAGGGCGGTGGTGTCGTCGATCATCTTGACCCATTCGTCGTTGCGGGAATACTTCAGCTCAACAGGAAAAGTCATGGTAGTTGTCCTCCAAAATTAAAATATGTTTTGTTGCGGGTTCTTAAAGACCAATGGTACCGGCGAAGCTTTCCAGCGCTTCGTCAAACTGCTTGTCGTCGAAGCAGTAGTGCATCGTGGTGTAGTTCTCGCGCAGACGGGCGACATCCTCGCTCACGTCGCGGCCGCGCAGGATGCAGTCAGCCATCAGCTCGGCCACGCGGTCGAACTCGGCAAAGCCGAAGCCAAAGCGCGTCATCTCGCTCACACCCATGCGCAGCGCGCCGGAGGCGGTGAAGCCCTCCTCCTCGGGGGTGGCCTGATAGTTGACGATGATGTTGTTGTTTTCCAGACGCTCGGCGACCTCGGGGCCCACGCCGTAGCCGACGTTGACGATCACCTGGTGCGTCTCGGTGTAGCCGATGGCAGGATCGCCGGCCACGTCAAGCCCCTGCGCCTTGAGCGCCTGAGCAAAGTGCTTGGCGTTCTCCACGATGGCCTTCTGGTAGGCATCCTTGAACTGGTTCATCTCGTAGGCGGCCATCAGGAAGCCGAGCTGCGTGCCGAGGTGGTGGTTGGAGACGCTGCCGGGGAAGGCGCGGCTCTCGATGGTCTCCCACAGGCCGTACTTGAGGTCTTCCTTCTTGTAGTTCACGCCGATTACGCCGCGTTGGGGGCCAAAGAAGGTCTTGTGCGTGGAGCCGGTGACGATCTCCGCACCTTCGGCAAAGGGCTTCTGGAAGTGGTCGCCGATCAGGCCGAGCACATGCGCCATATCATACATGATTGTGGTGGGGATGTTCTGCTCGTCGACAAAGGCGCGGATGGCAGCCACGGGCTCGCGATGGAGCACCATGCTCTTGCCGAAGATGATCAGCTCGGGGCGATACTTCTCGATGAGCTTTTTGGTCTCCTCCACGTCGATCTTGTAGAGGTTATCCTTGCAGACGGGGAAGTTGACGATGGCCGCGCGCTCGGTGACGGGGTCGATGGCGATGTAGTCATGCAGCGCGCCCATGGGCTGCGCGGAGAGGTGGCCGCCCTTGAT
>CAYPLM010000202.1:0-2835 GCA_964411575.1 uncultured Oscillibacter sp.
ATCCATGTACGCGCCGCCGTTCCACTGGAAGCCGGGGTACTTTTTGTCGCTGTTGTAGTTGTTGTTGATCTGCTCGTTGTAGTCGTACAGGTTCAGCTCGATGAAGTCCTTCGTGCTGGCATACCCGGACTCAGTAGGTTTGTCAAAGTGGAAATCCTCCGTCAGCGTTTCCGCGCTGCACAGCGCCTCGAGCGCCTCGAGCCGCTCCACATTGGTCACAGCGGCGCGCTGCGCGGGGGTCATGGCGTCGTACTCGACTCGGATGGCGGCCAGCTCGGCTCTCAGCGCGGTGTACCACGCCGAAAGCGCCTCGGGGTCGTCGGTGAGCGCGTCGATGGTGTCGCTCAGCTCCTCGTCGGTGGGCAGCGCATCGATGCGCGCGATCAGCACGTCCACCTGCGCCTGTTCCTCCTCGCTCAGCCCCGTGCGGCACGCGTCGGTGTGCGTGTGCTCGCTCAACGGGCAGGTAAGATCCCATGTGCCGTAGCAGAGGAAGCTGTGCGTGTGCGTCTCACTTTCTTCAAGCGGACAGGTCAGCGCTGTCGTGTCCAGCGGCACGGTGACGGCGGCATAGCACGCGTCGGTGTGCACATGCGGCGCGTCCTCGGCAGGCGTTTCGTCCGCAGGCGTGTCCTCAGTGGGGGGGGCATCCGCAGGCGCGTCTGTAGCGAGGGGGGCGCCCATGGGCTCTGCCGGTTCGGCAGGCTCCAACGGCACGATGGGTTCCACCGGCTCCAACGGCTCGGTCGGCTCCACCGGTTCCACGGGCTCAGCCGGCTCGGTGGGTTCCTCCGGTTCGGCCACACTCTGTCCCTCATCGAAGCCACAGCTCAGCTCAAGGCGCGTCTCCTGCGTGCGCTGCGTGTAGCAGGTGGCGGAGTGCGTGTGCTCCTCGAGGCCGCATTGCGGCGTTTCCAGCGTGGTCGCCGGGCGCATCAAAAGCAGCACCGTGCCCAACGCCACAATGGCGGCGAGGCATGTGATGCCCCGTCGCCAGTTGGAGCGCCGCCGTCGGCGCGCAGCAAAATATTCAGCGTTTTGCAAAGCAGTGCGCTTCATACTTCATCTTCCTGAGAAAAGTTCGTTTTACAGCTCTCCCAGCCGTTCCATCGGCCACACGCGCAACACGATGCGCCCGATGATCTGTTCCTCGGCGATGCAGCCCACGCCGGAATAGCGCGAGTCGACCGAGGTGGAGCGGTGGTCGCCCATGAAGAACCAGCGGTTCTCCGGCACCTGATAGGGCAGCTCGATGTCGCAGTCGCCGAGCGCCTTGTCCTCCAGATAGGGCTCGTCGAGCAGCGCGCCGTCGACGTAGACGTTGCCGTCCTCGTCGATGTCCACCCACTGCCCCGGCGCGGCGATGCAGCGCTTGACGAGGATCTTGTTGCCCATGTAAAAGGCGACCAGGTCGCCCTGTGCAAAGCGTGTGCCCTTCACGGCCACCACCACGTCGCCCTCTTCGAGGACGGGGGCCATGGACGAGCCGTAGATCTGCAGCACCGGCAGCCACACCGTTGCCAGCAGCACCGCCGCCGCGGCCACCACCACCAGCACCGAAACCGTGCTGCGCAGGGTGCTGCGGTAGCGCCTCCGGTAGCGTTCGCGCCCCAGCTCGGCGTTCAGCTGCTCCACGGTGGGCAGCTTGCGGTCGTTTGTGCTCATAGGGGGCTGCGTCCCTCCTCTGCAAGCCGGCGCACGCTGTCAACGTATTGCCGGGCGGCGCGGTCGGCGGCTTTGAACACGTCGTTGAGCTGTAACGCCGCCTCGGCCAGCGAGCCCGCGTGGTCGAGCACAATGCGCCGGTCGTTCAGCTCGGCCTGCGCCTGACGCAGCTGCTCGCGCAGAAGCTCGTTCTCCTGTATCTGCTCGATCAGCATTTCCAGCAGCTCGCTGCGGGTGAGCTGTCTGAGTTCCCTGTCTGTCATGCTGTGCACTCCCTGCCGCCTGTGAAAACATCATTGCATTCGTTTTTATATTATAGTGCTTGTGCAACGAAAAAGCAAGGGAGAAATTGCAGAAAGATACGCTATTTATCCAAAAATGTTTCGCCCCAGCGCGCCAGCTCGAAGAAAACCGGCAAAAGCGCCCGTCCCTTTTCTGTCAGGGAGTATTCTACATGCAGCGGAATCTCGTTGAGCTGTTCGCGGTGCACAATGCCAAGGCTCTCCAGGTCGCGCAGCGCGCCCGGTTTTGTGTCTGCCAACGCATTGCGGAGATTTTGGGAATGGCGGCGTTGTAAAGGGCAGGAAGGCGTCATACCGCCTGAAGAAACGTCCCCGGCGGGTGTTATCATATGATACAGGTTAGAAAAACAGGCGCTCAGGCAGTCGACAAGAGAGGAGCAATCTGCTATTCTATCCGTATCAGAATAAGCGCCGTCGGCGGCAAGAAAGGGAACATCGCATGCATCCCATGCTGAAAGAGGGAGCAAGTATCGGGACTTTTCAGCGCAAAGGCTATGAAACCGTATACTATGCTGAAAATGCGGGCGGAGAGGAGTTTGAGATCAGCTACCGGCTGTGAACGGCGCTGCTTGAGGCGGACGGAACGCACCCGCAGGATCTGCCGGGGCACGGTCGAAAGCTTCTCATCGGCGCGCAGCAGCAGCGCTGCCAAAAGGTGCATGTCCCATAAAAAGTACCGCAGACAGCTCCTCCGCTCCGGCTTTTCCGGCCGCGTATGCTTTCTCCTTTTCGTCGTCACGCTCCTCTCGAATCTTCTGATGTGCCTACTGAGCTGCCTTGACGGCGTATCGCTTATCATATGCGCCCTTTAACGTACCCCAATACAGGAAATTCTGGCTGAAAAACAAGGAGGTCTCTATGCTTCATC
>CAYPLM010000203.1:0-2812 GCA_964411575.1 uncultured Oscillibacter sp.
TTTTCACATTTTCGAACATGTTCAGCGGGGGGAATACGGATTCCCCCACCAGTCTGCGGACTGGCTCGGAATGACAAGAACTCTTTAAAAAGCGGAAACAGGGAAGAGGCGTTTCGTCTCTTCCCTGTTTTTTGTTTTGAAACGGTGAAAGGAGCGCTCAGAGGATCGTTCCGCCGCCGAGGACGGCTTCGCCGTCGTAGAGCACCACGGCCTGTCCGGCGGTGATGGCGCGCTGCGGCTCGTCAAACGTGACGCGGATATCCCCGTCAGGCAGCGGCGTTACCGTGGCGGCGGCTTCGCGCTGAGAGTAGCGCGTTTTCGCCGTGCAGCGCAGGTCGCCTTCGGGCGGCTGCGCGATCCAGTTCACGCGCCCCGCCCGCAGCGTGCGGGAAAACAGCTGCGCGTCGTCGCCGAGGAGCACGGTGTTGTCCTCGGCGTTTTTGCTCAGCACATAAAGCGGCCGGTCGGCACTCACGCCCAGCCCCTTGCGCTGCCCCGTGGTGTAAGCCACCAGCCCGCGGTGCTGCCCGAGCACGCGCCCCTGCGCGTCCACAAAACTGCCCGGCGCAGACACCACGCCGTTTTCGTGCAGGAAGCGCACATAGTCGCCGTCCGGCACGAAGCAGATGTCCTGCGAGTCGGGCTTCTGCGCGTTTTCAAGCCCCAGCGAGGCGGCGAAGGCGCGGATGTTGGGCTTGCTGTATTCGCCCACGGGCAGCAGCAGATGCGCAAGCTGGCGCTGCGTGAGCTGATAGAGCACATAGCTCTGATCCTTTTTGCGGTCGCGCCCGCGCAGCAGCCGGTAGCGCCCCGTCTGCGCGTCGCAGTCCACGCGGGCATAGTGCCCGGTGGCGATGGCATCGTAGCCGTGGGCAAGCGCCCAGTCGAGCATGGCGCCGAATTTCATGGTGCGGTTGCAGTCGATGCAGGGGTTTGGCGTGCGCCCGGCGCAGTATTCCTCAATAAAATGTCCCATTACGTCGCGGCGGAAGCCCTCGCACAGGTCGAGCACTGTGTGCTCTATACCCAGCTGTGCGGCCACGCGCGCCGCCTCCTCCAGATCATCGGCAGAGCCGCAGGTGCCGGGGCGGTCTTTATAGTGGTGCAGGCGCAGCGTTACGCCCGCCGCCTCATAGCCGGCGCGCAGCAGCAGCGCCGCGGCCGCCGCGCTGTCCACGCCCCCGCTCATGCCGATGAGAACGCGTCTGCTCATACCGTGTCGCCTCCCAGGCTGCTGCGGCGAAATACGCTCTCCGGCAGCGCGTCGGAAAGCTCCACGAGCACATGGTCAAAGCCGCCCAGATAGTCTATGGCGCTGTCGTGCAGGGCGATTGTGTCCTGCTTATGCGCCGGGAACGACACGACCGCCTGCGCGCCGTGTCCTGCGGGCAGATCGGTGAGGATGATGCTGCCCCCGTGCGCCTCGGCGATCACGCGGCACAGCGGCAGCCCCAGCCCCAGGCCGGAGGCGGTGCGGTCCGCCGTGCCGTCAAGCTGAAGGGCAAAAAGCTCGCTGCCCTGCTTGCCCGCAAGGCCGCGCCCGGTGTCGCTGACGCGCAGCAGCACGCTGCCGTCCTCGCAGGTGCGCAGGTTGACCGAGACGCTGCCGCCGCCGGGCATGGCCTGCAGCGCGTTAGACAGCAGATTTAGAAGCAGCCGCTCGATGGCGGCGCTGTCGAGCGCAAAGACGATGCGCCGTGGCGTGGCCGTAAAGTGCAGCTGTACACCGCACTGTGAGAACAGCGGCTCGGCGCGGTCACACAGCGAGCTGCACAGCGCAACGATGTCGCGATCCCTCAGCTCAAGCGGCGCGCCGTTGACAAAGCGGTCGGCTGCGGAGAGGTTTCCGGCCAGGCGCAGCAGCCGATAGTAGCTCAGCTCCAGCCGGGCGGCGTCGCGGTCGAGCTGTGGATCCTCCCGCCGCCGCTCCGTCGGGGCGAGACGCTGCAGAGCCGCGTAAATACCGGTCATTGAGGCGCGCAGCTGCGCGGAGACATAGGGCAGGGCGACTGAGCCCAGCTTGAGCTGACGTTCGAGCTTTTTCTGCATGGGGCCTCCTTCCGGAAGCGCCGATGGGCCGACGCCTCCCATCTGCGGCACGCGCCGCAGGACAATGCAAACGTTAGTTTGTGCACGCCGGGGCGGAATGAACGTGGAAAACTTTTCCGTGCAGCGAGGAGCGCCGCGGCATGCCTTTTTTTCAGCATAGCAGAAATCGCGCGAAAACGCAAGAAATTCGTCGACGCAAAAAAATTTTTCAAAAAACACTTGCATTCCCGGGAAAAGCGGGTATAATACCAAATGTACCATATATTCGATATGTTCCGAAAAGGGAGGAAGTTTCTTTATGAGCATCAAAGTTGGCATCAATGGCTTCGGCCGCATTGGCCGTATGGTCTTCCGCGCGTCCCTCGCGCACCCCGAGATCGAGATCGTCGGCATCAATGACCTTTGCTCGCCCGATTATCTGGCCTATATGCTCAAGTACGATTCTGTTCACGGCAGGTTCCCCGCCAAGGTGACCTACACCGAAAACGCCATCGTCGTCGATGGCCGCAGCATCCCCGTCTTCGCCGAAAAAGACCCCGCTAACCTGCCCTGGAGCAAGGTGGGCGCTGAGTATATCGTGGAATCCACAGGCCTGTTCCTCACCAAGGAGAAGGCTGCCGGGCACATTGCCGCCGGCGCCAAGAAGGTCATCATGTCCGCCCCCAGCAAGGACGACACCCCCATGTTTGTCATGGGCGTCAACCACAAGAACTACAGCAGCGACATGCAGTTTGTCTCCAACGCCAGCTGCACCACCAACTGC
>CAYPLM010000204.1:0-2771 GCA_964411575.1 uncultured Oscillibacter sp.
GTCTTGAGGGCATCGTCCACCCGCTGACGAATCTCCTCGGAGGGGACACCCAAATTCTCCGGACCGAAGGCGCAGTCCTCCTCCACCACGTTGGCGACAATCTGGTTGTCGGGGTTCTGGAACACCATACCCACGCGGCGGCGAATCTCAAGCAGCAGCGCCTCGTCGCGCGTGTCCATGTCATCGACGAGCATTTCGCCCCCCGTGGGCAGCAGCACGGCGTTGCAGTGCTTGGCAAGGGTGGATTTTCCGCTGCCGTTGTGGCCGAGTACAACGGTGAAGCTGCCGCGCGCGATAGCAACGCTCACGCCGTCAAGCGCAAGCGTCGCGCTCTCGCCCTCAGCGGCGGGATACTGATAAGAAAGGTTTTTTGCCTCAAGCATGCCAGTCAGTTCCTTAAATGTAAAAATATCAAGCTATGTAAAGCAGTTTCGCCTGTCACTCGCTGCACCAGCGGCCGGTGGAGCCGCAGGGCAGAGCAAGACCCGTTTCCGTGACGGGAAGCCCCAGCTCATCCCATGTGACGCGCCCGCCGAAACGCTTTGCCACCAGCTCGTGGAGCAGATATCCCAGCACCGAGGGGGCAAGCCCCGTGGTGTAGGAGTTGATGATGACGAAAAGCGGCTTGTCGGAGAGCACCTGCGCGCAGAGCTTGACGAAGGGATAGAGATTATCCTCCAGCTTCCATACCTCGCCGCCGGGGCCTCGGCCATAGCTTGGCGGGTCCATGATGATGGCGTCATACGTCTTGCCGCGCCGGATTTCGCGCTCGACAAATTTGGCACAGTCGTCCACAATCCATCGAATGGGCGCGTCGGTAAGGCCGCTGGCGGCGGCATTTTCCTTCGCCCAGGCCACCATGCCCTTTGCCGCATCCACATGGCACACGCTCGCCCCGCTTTTGGCGCAGGCCACGCTGGCCGCACCCGTATAGGCGAAGAGGTTCAGCACGCGGATTGGCCGCCCCGCCTGCTCGATCTTCTCGCGCGCGAAGTCCCAGTTGACGGCCTGCTCCGGGAAAAGGCCGGTGTGCTTGAAGTTCATCGGCTTGCAGCGGAACGTGAGATCACGGTAGTGCATAAGCCACTGCTCGGGCAGCTTCTCCTTGTCCCAGTGCCCGCCGCCGGTGGAGGAGCGGTGATAGCGCCCTGTGGCGCGCTTCCAGCCGGGATTTTCATGCGGCGTGTCCCAAATCGCCTGCGGGTCGGGACGCACCAAAAGCTGCCTGTCCCAGCGCTCAAGCTTTTCTCCGCCGCCGCAGTCAAGCAGCTCGTAATCCTTCCATCCGTCCGCGATCCACATGGTGTTCTCTCCTTCGGCGGCATAGTGCCGCATATTAAATCAAGTTATTATACTATATGAGAGGGGCTTTCGTCAATCGAAAAAACAGGCATTGTCAAACCGTGTAAAGTGTGTTAAAATTGTCTAAAGATTGTAATAAGGAGGAGATGCCGGATGGAGCAGATCCTGCTGCACTCCTGCTGCGCGCCCTGCTCGGTGTACTGCATCGATACGCTGCGCGGCGAGGGGATTGAGCCCACGTCTCTCTGGTTCAACCCCAATATTCACCCCTATCAGGAATACAAAGCCCGGCGCGACACGCTCGAAAGTTACACGGCATCGATCGGTGTGGAGCTGCGCGTGCTCGAAGACTATGGACTGCGCGATTTTGTGCGCGCGGTGGCACAGGACATTGACCACCGCTGCGCGCACTGCTACTCGCTGCGTCTGGGCACGGCGGCAAAATACGCGTCTGAGCACGGCTTTGCAGCCTTCACCTCTTCCCTGTTGATCTCGCCGTACCAGAACCACGAGCTTTTGCGCGCGGTGGGCGAAGAGATGGGGCAGCGCTACGGCGTGGCATTTCTCTACCGCGACTTTCGGCCGGGCTTTCGCGCCGGACAGGCAAAGGCGCGCGATCTGGGGCTTTACATGCAGAAATACTGCGGCTGCATTTTCTCCGAGGAGGAGCGCTACGCAAAGCAGATCGCACGCGACAAAAAACGTTGGGAGGAAACAACATGAGCTATGGTATCAGCATCCTCATCGGCTATCTTCTGGGGAGCCTGAGCCCCTCGTACCTGATCGCGCGGCTCCGGCACGTTGACCTGCGCAGCGGCGGCAGCGGCAATCTGGGCGCGTCAAACACCATGCTGATGCTGGGCTGGTATGCCGGCGCGGCGGTGGCGCTGTTTGACATCGGCAAGGCCGTGCTTGCAGTCTACCTTGCCAACCTGCTGTTTCCCTCTGCGGCACTGGCGGGTACGCTGGCGGGCGTGGCAGCGGTGCTGGGACATATTTTCCCATTCTATCTGCATTTCCGCGGCGGCAAGGGCTTCGCGTCGTATTTTGGCGTGGTGCTGGGGCTGAACTGGAAGTTTGCGCTGGCGCTGGCGGTGGCCGTGCTGGTGCTGACGCTGGTGACGGACTACATCGTGGTGGGCACGATGACTACGGTGATCAGCTTCCCGCTCTACTATGTGTTTCTGCAAAGCTTCCTTGCAGCAGGCATTTTATGCGTGGCATCGCTGGTGATCATCTACAAGCACCGGGCAAATCTGGTGCGCATTTATCGCGGCACAGAGATCGGCCTACGCAGCGCCAACCGCGGCGACCACCGCGTGCAGAGGAAATAAGCGGCGATCACGCAGGATTCTTCCGCCTTTCTTGTGCATAGATGCGTCCGGGAGACGCGTAAAAAGCGAAGAAAAGGCAAAAGAAACGACGATTTTCTTACGAAAATCGTCGTTTCTTTTGGCGCGGAAGAGAGG
>CAYPLM010000205.1:0-2768 GCA_964411575.1 uncultured Oscillibacter sp.
CGATGGCGGCAAAGGTCGTCCAGAACTTGCCCCAGCTCATGGGCAGGTCGCCCACGAGCTTACCGGTCTGCCCGTTCATGGCAAAGAGGTAGTTTTTGCCGTTCCACTTGGTGCTGAGCATCCACACGGGCATGAGCGCGTAGTGCACCTTGCCGCGCCGCAGCCGCGTGCGTCCGCCCGTGCGCGTGCAGGTGGCGTAGCCGGTGACGCTTTCGGCAAGCGCCGCGTTCAGCGTGCCCTCGCAGCGCTCGTCGGCGCGCTGGCTGCTCTGCTCGGCGCTGACGTCAAAGCGGTCGGCGAGGAAGCCGGGCAGGTACGCCGTGGAGAAGGGCTTGAGCTCCTGATAGTTGTAGGGCTCGATGGAGTCCATGTGCTCGTCGGGCATCTTGCTCGACGCGTCCACGGGGATCTTTTCAAAGGAAACGGAACCGGCGCGGAAAATGTCGTAGTGCTCGGTCTGCGTGATCTCCTCGTTGCCCACGCGGTTGGTGAAGGAGCGGGTGGCCTCGTAGCGGGCGTTGCCCTCCGCCTCGCCGTCAAACAGCCAGAAGGGGACGTAAACGCCCTTGATCTCCTGGATGTGGTTGCTGTTGGTGAAGGAGGCGGGGAGGAAGGGCTTGCCCTTGTAGTGGTTTTTCAGCGCCTTCACCGCGTCGTCATGGCTGAGTTTGAAGGGGATGACGAACTCGGGCTTGAGCGCGCCGGAGAACTGGCCGGGCACCACCGTGGGGTTGCCGCAGTAGGGGCAGGAGGTGGCGGCGGTGGACGCGTCGCAGATCAGCTCCGCGCCGCAGGAGGGGCAGGAGTAGGCCTTCATGTCCGCGCCGTCCGCGCCCCAGTCCGCGTTCATGCCGGAGGTGTCCCACGCGGTGTCACCGGTGTCGGCCGCCTGCTCGGCGGTCTGCTGCGCGGCAGCCGCCTGTTCGTTCTTGTCGGCGTACAGCGCCTCGATCTGCGCAACGTCGAAGGTCGAGCCGCAGTAGTCGCATTCCAGCTTGCCCGATGCGCCCACAAAGTGCAACGGGCCGGTGCAGCTGGGGCATTTATAGTTTGTTACCTGAGAAGCCATGGCGTTCTCCTTTTACGACCGGGGCGTGCCGCAGTATTCGCAGAATTTGCCGCTGCCGTTGGCTCCGCCGCAGGCGGGGCACGTCCAGGGACCGTTTGCCGGCGCGCTCACGGGCGCAGCCTGCGGCGGTGCCACGGGCGCGGTCTGCGGCGGTGCCACGGGCGCGGTCTGCGGGGCGGTATTCACGCCGCGGGTAATGTCCTGAATGCGGCGGATCTCCTCGCAGATCTCCTGCGCCATCTGGTAATACTGGCGGTACTCGTGGTCGTTCATGGGGTCGTAGCCGCTGCTGGCCAGCGAGTTGAGGAAGCGCCCGACGTTGCCGCTCACCCCGGTGGAAACGCCCTGCGTGACGACCACGCTGCTGGGATTGAGGCGGAAGCGCATGTCATCAAAATAGGGGTTGCTGACGGTGATGATGATGTCGAAGTTGTAGCTGTGCTCGTAGCGGGGCGGGTCGTAGCTGATCTTCTGTCCGTCCTTGCCCTCGCGCTTGAGCTCGGTGCGGTTGTCATCGATGTCCATGCGGCAGCCGGTGATGCTCTGGAAGTCCAGAATGTCGGGGTTTGCCTCCGCAAGGTTACGAGAGCGGGTCACGGTGAGCCAGCGGTTGCTCTCGTCGATGAGGAGCTTCCACTCCTCGCCGATGGAGCGGCTGGTGCTGAACTGCGCCGCCTTCTTGCGGTTTTCCTCGCGGTAGGCAAGCTGCTGCTTGATCTCCTCCACCGTGGAGTGGCGGCGCTCGGAGAACCAGGGGGAAAGGTTTTTCGCGCAGTTTTTGCACAGGTTTCCGTCCTCGAGCTTGCGGTTGCCCAGAAGGCCGATCTCGCCGCCGCAGACGGAGCATTCTTTTTTCTCAAATAGCTTGTCAAAAAGTCCCATCTATCTCACTCCTTATTGATTTGTATCCGGGGGAGCCTCCTCTGGGGCGTCTGCCTCGTCCGGCGTCTGCTGGAGGAACGGGTTTTCCATTCCGCCCCGATCGGTGATCCGGTCGGTGACAAAATGGCGGTAGAGAAACGCCCCGCCCAGCACCAGCGCCGCCGTCAGGCCCACAGCCAACAGTACCTTGAGCATCCGCTGCCCCATTACACCAGATCTCCGGTGTCAAAGGGGTCGCCGCACTCGGGGCAGAACTTGGGGGGATGCGCCTTGTCCTCGGGCTCCCAGCCGCACTTGTCGCACTTGTACTGGGGCACGCCGGCGGGCTTCTTTGCGCCGCACTCAGCGCAGAACTTGCCCTTGTTCACCGCGCCGCAGGAGCACGTCCAGCCGTCCACAGCGGGCTTGGGGGAGCCGCACTCGGGGCAGAACTTGCCGGTGGCAGTGGCGCCGCAGGAGCACGTCCAGCTTCCGGCGGCGGGCTTGGGCTCGGGCTTCTTGCCGCCGCAGTTGGGGCAGAAGTTGCCCTGAATGCCGCTCTGGCCGCAAGAGCACGTCCAGCCGGCGGGCGCTGCGGGAGCAGCCTGCTGCTGACCCATCTGGAAGAGATTCTGCGCGTTCATGCCGCCTGCCTGACCGGCCATGTTCATGCCCATGAAGGCCATGGCGGGGCCGGCGCTGGTGTTGCTGGCAGCCGCCTGCATGGCGCTGGCCTGCGCGCCGACGAGGTTGGCCGCCGCGCGGGTGGGATCCATGAAGGCAGCGTTGCGCTGCAGCTCCTTGAGCATCTTCTCATCCTCTTCCTCGGCCTTGACGG
>CAYPLM010000206.1:0-2745 GCA_964411575.1 uncultured Oscillibacter sp.
TCATTGCGAACCAGTGACCGATGTCACTGGTGTGGCAATCCGTCCTTTTTCGCGCATTTCCGAACCAATCCAGCGCGGGAAGTACGGATTCCCACGTCAGTGTGCGCACTGGCTCGGAACGACGGGGCTTTGACAAGCTGGCAAGCCGCGTATCGTTTTCACGACACGCGGCTTGTTTTGTGCAAAATATAGTCTTTACGCTATGCGCTCGCTTGTCACCCGCGCGGCGGCGGCAGCATAGCTTTCAGCGGAGAACACCCCGGCGCGCTCAAGCGCGGTGTGCAGCGCCTCGTCCGCGCCGCTGCGGGCGGCGGAGAGCGCGTACCACGAAAGGTACACCACGTCTGCACGCAGAAATGTCCCCGTACGCAGCGCCGCGCACTCCCCGTTCGTCACGATACCCGCAGCCAGCGCGCGTTCGGGAGAGTCGGAGATGTCGGTCTGCGCGGTGGAGCTGTACCCCAGCGCACGGAGGATGAACTCGGTGTAGATCACGGCGGAAGCGGGTTCATTCGTGCCGAAGCGGCCGCCGCCTACGCCGTTGCTGTAGCCCATTTCGTAGGCATAGGCCACATAGCGCGCGCACCAATCGGGCACGTCGGAAAAGGGCTGCTCCGACGTGCAGGCAAGCGCGGCCTCCTCCTCGCCGAGAAGGCGGATAAGCATGATCAGCGCCTCAATGCGCGCCGGGGCGCGCTCCAGCTCATAGCCCGAGCCGGTGGCAATGTTCGTACCGCGAAACAGCCCCAGCGCCTTGAGCGCGTCGGCCATGGCGTTGTAGTCCGGCCCCTGCGCGCGCACGCAGCCAAAGGTGCCCGCGCGCGTCACCACCGCCGTCTTTGATGTGACGACAAACTGCGCGTTTGCGTCCTCTGCGGCGATGTAGCGGTGCAGAGGGATGAGCACGCCGCCGTCAGTAAGCTCAACTCCTGCGGTCACATCCACTACCGCGCCCGCGCTGAGCTTGAGCTGCATCTCGCCCGACAGCAGCGACACGGTGAGCCCCGTGGAGCCGATGAGCGCGTCGCCCTGCTTGAGCCGCACCTCGGCGGCAAGGGGACTGTGCTGCATGCCGATACCGGCCTGTGCTGCGGCCACGGCACTCTCCCAGCGCTCGCGCGCCTGCTGACCGTTGACGGCGGGAGAGGCGTCCACGCGCTCGTCAAGCTGCTGCTGCGCCGACTCGCGGAACGCGCCCAGCAGATAGGAAAGCGAGACCAGCGGATCGTCCGCAGTCCCGCCCGCTGCAGCTGCGCTGATCAGAAGGCCGATGGCAAGGCAGAAAGATAGAAAAGCAGTGCGTTTTTTCATGGGGTACTCCTTTTGGGTCACGCTTCCGCCTGTTTGGAAATGCGGTAGCTCAGGGTGAGAAGGCTGTCGGCAAAGTGGACGTTTTCAAGGAAAACCTCGGGCGGAACGCTGAGCTCTTCGTTGGTGAAGTTCCAGATGCCGCGCACGCCCAGCGCCACCACCTGCTCGGCGACCTCCTGCGCCACGCTGCGCGGCACGGTGAGCACCGCCACAGCGGGCTGATTGGCGCGGCAGTACGCTTCCAGCTCGTCCATCGCCCGCACGGTCACGCCGTTGATCGTGGTACCGATAAGCGCGCCGGATACATCGAATGCCGTATCCATGCGAAAGCCGCCCTGCGCAAAGTCGAAGTTTTGCAGCAGCGCATGCCCCAGATGGCCCGCGCCCACCACGATCAGCCGCCGCGGCTGATCTACGCCCAGAATGCGGCCGATCTCCGCGCGTAGCTCCACGATGTTGTAGCCGTAGCCCTGCTGGCCGAATTCACCGAAGCAGCTGAGATCCTGCCGGATCTGCGAGGCAGTGACGCCCATGTGCCGCCCCAGCAGCTGCGAGGAAATGCGCTCCACTCCTCTGCCGTGCAGCTCGTCGAGATAACGGTAGTAGCGCGGCAGACGGCGGATCACCGCGTCAGAAATGCGCTTATTCTTCATTCCGACCACGTTCCTTTAAATTCGATGCAATTATTGTAGCGCACACAATCCAACTTGTCAATATTTTTAACAAAGTCAAAATTTCCCAACTTTCTCTTTACACACGGCAATTTTTTTGGTATACTATTTGCCGTTGGTATGTGCCCGTAGCTCAGCTGGATAGAGCGTTGGACTCCGACTCCAAAGGCCGCTGGTTCGAATCCAGTCGGGCATACCACCGCGAAACCTTTGATTCTCAAGGGTTTCGCGGTTTTCTTTTTTCTGCGAAGCAAACGAAAAGGGCGTCGTGCCTTTCAAATTTCCAACGTTTCTACCGTGTTAAGCACCGTTTCAGCTGCATTTGACACGCAAAAAACGGCACAGCCCTTTCATCAGCTGTGCCGTTTCTGCTTCCATATTCTCTTAATTCAGGCGGTCTTTAAGTCGTTTTTCGGCGTTCGCTGCTTCTTAGTAGGAGCCGAGGTCGGCGGAGGAATCGCCGGTGACGTTGATGCCGAATACATAGTCGTTGCCGGGCAGGATGGCATTGAGGCCGACACCGCAGATGGCCGCGAGGGCGAGGCCGGAGAGCGTGACCGCCGTACCGCCGATCATGAAGGTCAGGCCGCCGATGGAGCTGAAGCCCAGGCCGGTGACGAACATCACGGCAGCGATGATAAGGTTGCGGGACTTGGTGAGGTCGACCTGGTTTTCCACCACGTTGCGCACGCCGACCGCAGAGATCATGCCGTAGAGGATGAAGCTCACGCCGCCGACCGTGGCTGCGGGGATGGAGTTGACC
>CAYPLM010000207.1:0-2728 GCA_964411575.1 uncultured Oscillibacter sp.
CGTGAGCGCATGGCGCACCTTCCAAGTCCCCGCCGGAGAAACCCCAAGCGGGGGGACGCTGGGCGATGTGAATGGCGATGGCGTGGTGACAGCAGATGACCTCACGATACTTACAAAGCATGTGGCAAAGATCGTTGAGATCACGGATACTAAGGCTTTGAGCAGCTCGGATGTCACCAAGGACGGCAGGCTGGACGCAAACGACCTCACTCTGCTCACGATGTATGTTGCCAAGATCATCGACAGCTTTGACTAAGTGATCCCTAAAAAACAGGAGGTATAATTACATGAAATTTGGCAAAAAGCTACTTTCCCTGTTCCTTAGCGTAGTCATGCTCGTGTCTATGCTGGGAACAACGGCGCTGGCTGCCGGTGGTTCAGCGAATGTTGAGTTCACCGTTGATAAGTCCACCGCCGCAGTCGGTGATACGATCACAGTCGTATTCAAAAACAAGGAAATGACGGTCAGTTCCTTTACCGGCGGCATCTTTTTTGACAAAAACAAGCTGGAATGCACGTCGATCGTTGGACCAGACTCGGAGTATCCCAGTGATTTTGGCTTGACCAAAAAAACGGGCAAGAACCCTTGGGTTGATGCCACGGCGGTATCCAATGTGACGCAAGCGAATAATGCCGGAACGGTAGGATTTGGCTACGCGGGAGCCAGCGATGTTGAGTACGCGGCCAGCGAGCTCTATACCGCCACCTTTAAGGTGAAGGAAGGGGCTACAGGCACGGCGGTGTTCACCCTCTATGAGGATACCGCCGGTACGGATACGTTTAAGTCCGATAGCATCGAGAGCAAGTCCGTCACCATTGGCGGCGGTACGCCGACTCCGCCGGCGCCGACCACCTATACCGTCAGCTTCAACGCGGGCGGCGGCACGGGTACGATGGCGAACGGCACGACCGATACTGCGGGCAAGTACACTCTGCCTGCTTGCACCTTCACCGCGCCCAGCGGCAAGGAGTTCAAGGCTTGGCAGGTCAACAGCGAGGAGAAGGCTGTCGGCGCAGAAATCACTCTGACTGCGGACACGACCGTCACGGCGCTGTGGAAGGACATCCCGCACACGCACGTCAAGGGCACGCCTGTTCCCGAAGTCCCCGCGACCTGCTCGAGCACCGGTACGAAGGCTTACTACCCCTGCACCGGCTGTGATGCGAAGCTGGATGCAGACGGCAATGAAATTGCTGACCTGACCATCCAGAAGGACGCTACCAAGCACAGCTTCGGCGCTTGGAACGCGGAAGTTCCCGCGACCTGCACGAGCACCGGTATGAAGGGTTACAAGGACTGCTCCCTCTGCGGTAAGCACTTCGACAACAGCGGCAATGAAATTGCTGACCTGACCATCCAGAAGCTTCTGGATGGTCAGGTCAGCAATTTCATTGCCGCTGTTGTCGAAGTGCTTACCGCAGAGGGAGCAGTCCTTGTAACCCTTCATACCGGTGCTCGTGCAGGTCGCGGGAACTTCCGCGTTCCAAGCGCCGAAGCTGTGCTTGGTAGCGTCCTTCTGGATGGTCAGGTCAGCAATTTCATTGCCGTCTGCATCCAGCTTCGCATCACAGCCGGTGCAGGGGTAGTAAGCCTTCGTACCGGTGCTCGAGCAGGTCGCGGGGACTTCGGGAACAGGCGTGCCCTTGACGTGCGTGTGCGGGATGTCCTTCCACAGCGCCGTGACGGTCGTGTCCGCAGTCAGAGTGATTTCTGCGCCGACAGCCTTCTCCTCGCTGTTGACCTGCCAAGCCTTGAACTCCTTGCCGCTGGGCGCGGTGAAGGTGCAAGCAGGCAGAGTGTACTTGCCCGCAGTATCGGTCGTGCCGTTCGCCATCGTACCCGTGCCGCCGCCCGCGTTGAAGCTGACGGTATAGGTGGTCGGCGCCGGCGGAGTCGGCGTACCGCCGCCAATGGTGACGGACTTGCTCTCGATGCTATCGGACTTAAACGTATCCGTACCGGCGGTATCCTCATAGAGGGTGAACACCGCCGTGCCTGTAGCCCCTTCCTTCACCTTAAAGGTGGCGGTATAGAGCTCGCTGGCCGCGTACTCAACATCGCTGGCTCCCGCGTAGCCAAATCCTACCGTTCCGGCATTATTCGCTTGCGTCACATTGGATACCGCCGTGGCATCAACCCAAGGGTTCTTGCCCGTTTTTTTGGTCAAGCCAAAATCACTGGGATACTCCGAGTCTGGTCCAACGATCGACGTGCATTCCAGCTTGTTTTTGTCAAAAAAGATGCCGCCGGTAAAGGAACTGACCGTCATTTCCTTGTTTTTGAATACGACTGTGATCGTATCACCGACTGCGGCGGTGGACTTATCAACGGTGAACTCAACATTCGCTGAACCACCGGCAGCCAGCGCCGTTGTTCCCAGCATAGACACGAGCATGACTACGCTAAGGAACAGGGAAAGTAGCTTTTTGCCAAATTTCATGTAATTATACCTCCTGTTTTTTAGGGATCACTTAGTCAAAGCTGTCGATGATCTTGGCAACATACATCGTGAGCAGAGTGAGGTCGTTTGCGTCCAGCCTGCCGTCCTTGGTGACATCCGAGCTGCTCAAAGCCTTAGTATCCGTGATCTCAACGATCTTTGCCACATGCTTTGTAAGTATCGTGAGGTCATCTGCTGTCACCACGCCATCGCCATTCACATCGCCCAGCGTCCCCCCGCTTGGGGTTTCTCCGGCGGGGACTTGGAAGGTGCGCCATGCGCTCACG
>CAYPLM010000208.1:0-2706 GCA_964411575.1 uncultured Oscillibacter sp.
GGTATGTACTGCCTCGGTCTGAAGGGCGGCATCGGCTCGGCTTCCCGTGTGATGAAGGTCGATGGGAAGGACTACACCGTTGGCGCGCTCGTTATGACGAACTTCGGTGCGGCGGGCAATCTCGTGATCGGCGGCACGCATTACGATACGCGCCTGCCCCACGCGCCCGACGCGTCGCGCGACCGCGGCTCGATCATCGTTGTCATCGCCACCGACCTTCCGCTCTCCGAGCGCCAGCTCGGCCGCGTTGCCAAGCGCGCGACCATCTCGCTCGGGCGTGTGGGCTCGTTCTGCGGCAACGGCAGCGTCGACATCGCTATTGCTTTCTCAACTGCCAACCGTGTCCCGCACTACAGCGACCACGATATCCTGAGCTATCAGATGTTCTACGACGAGAACATTGATACCGTTTTCGAAGCCACCGTCGAGGCGGTGGAGGAAGCTATCATCAGCTCGCTCTACCACGCCGAGACGACGCACGGTATTCGCGGGAAGACCGTCATCGGTCTGCGCGATTTCCTTGGACTCTGAGCTTACCGCTCGAACCTCTCTTTCTCTGCAAAAAGCAAGGCGAGGAAGGCTACTGCCTTCTTTGCCTTGCTTTTTTCAAATTCAATGCTCACAGCTTGTCGATCGACCATTTTTCGAGTGCCAGCTTGCCGCTCTCGGTCAGGCGTGTGCCCTGACGCCCACGCCCGATCGTGATGTAACCCTGCGCCTCCAGCCGATGCAGCGCCTCGCGCAGGTAGGCATCGCTCACCCGCACGTTCCGCGTGCGCATCCCCTGCAAAAGCTCCGTGCGCCCGATCCCATGCGCAGGAGATGTGCCCTCACGGATGAGAAGGAGCAACAGGCTCTCTGTGTCCTGCCCTTTGCGCGCACTGCCGCCTCCGTCGCATACCTGCTGCGGCAGCTCGCCGAAGGTCTTATAGTAGAGCGCGCAGTTTTCAAGCTCGCGCACGTTTCCCGGCCAGTCGTAGGCGAGGATGGCCTCACGCTCGGCGTTCGTAAGACGTGCGTCCTGCTTGCCCATGAAGCTGCAAAAGAGGAGCAGAATGTCCTCGCGCCGCTCGCGCAGGGGCGGGAGCGTGATGGGGACGACGTTGAGCCGGTAGTAGAGATCCTTGCGGAAGCGCCCATCGTGCACGGCCTGCAAAAGGTCGCGGTTTGTCGCGGCGATGATGCGCACGTCGATGTCGACCACACGGTCGCTGCCGACCTTCATGATCTGTCGCTCCTGCAATACGCGCAGGAGGCTTTGCTGTAGACGCGGGGAGATGTCGCCGATCTCATCGAGGAAGATCGTCCCGCGGTTGGCCTGCTCGAAGTAGCCGAGCTTGCCTTTTTTCCGCGCGCCGGTGAACGCACCCTCCTCGTAGCCGAAGAGCTCCGATTCCAACAGTGATTCGGTGATGGCCGCGCAGTTCACGGCGACAAAGGGAGTATGCTTGCGCTGGGAATAGTTATGGATGGCCTGCGCCATCAGCTCCTTGCCCGTGCCGCTCTCGCCGCTGATGAGGATGGTGTGCTCCGTCATCGCCGCCTTTTTCGCCATGTTCAGGCACAGCTCCATACGCTTGGAGATGTGCTGGATGTCGCGGAAGGTGTAGCGCGCGTACACGCCGCGGTTGCGCAGCTGCTTGTTGAATGAGGTCTCGATCCGCTTGAGCATGAGCTCGTCCTGCAGTGTTGCGACCACGCCCAGCTGTTCCTCGCCCAGCAGCACAGCCTTCTTATCCACCACGAAGTTCTCTCCGTGGATCGTCAGCGGCTGCTGCACGGCATCCTGCGGCGTGCGCAGCAGAGTGAGAAGCTCCTTGGGGATGCAGTCCTCCGCGCGCCCGGAGGAGACGCTGTCGAAGCCGAAGAGATTCTGCGCGTGGCGGTTGCAGTAGATGATGTGCTCGTGCATATCGAGCGCGAAGACAGCGGAAGAGGAGTCGTAGACGTATTCGTTGAGCATACGATCCTTGAGAAAGCTGTTGAAGTAGCTGTCGCGGTAGCCCTGCATGGGCTCGATGATGCTTGAAATATAGCGAATGAGGTTGTGGGTCACGCGCGCGTTGCTCAGGTTCAGAATATCGATCAGGCGGATCATGGAGTCGAAACCGATCTCGCGGTAGTGCGTGTCGACCACATGCTCGATATAGGGCGGGACGGACTGCGGTTCGCCCGGGGTGATCGCCCAGCGGAGCTTACGGTACTCGCCCTTCGCCGCGCGCGAAACGTCATAGGGAATGAGCTCCAGATGCCCGATGCCCAGCTCGTAGAACATCAGCACCGACTCCTCTGCGGAGCGGAGAGAGTCGTTGACAAGCAGTACCTGCGTCCCCTCCGGGATCGCGAGGATGGGCGTGAGATATTCCTTTCGGATGCTGCGAACCATCGGGACGACGTTCTTCATCGTTGGGACGTGGCGGCGCAGCGCGGGCAGAAGGTCGCGGTTGATGACCAAAAAAGCATCGGCGGAGAGCGGTGCGTCCTCCGGAACTTCGTTGATGAAGCAATCCTCGACCTCGACATAGTCCTCATAGACGCGCTTGAGGCACTCGTCCATCCACGCGATAGCCTCGGGGTTCTCACGATCACGATAGACGACGCAAATTTTCTTCATATTCTCTCACCAGACCCTCTCTGTCGTAAGCGGCGTGCCCTCGCGCCTTATACCTCGAACCTCTGCCCTTCTCGCTCGATCTGGGCGATGTG
>CAYPLM010000209.1:0-400 GCA_964411575.1 uncultured Oscillibacter sp.
GGTCAAGGGCGCAACGCTGCATTGGGTGGACGCCGCAGCCGCCGTGGACGCCGAGGTGCGTGTGTACGGGCAGCTGTTCAGCGACCCCGCGCCCGACGCGGCGGACAAGGACTTCCTTGCCTGCATGAACCCGGATTCGCTCGAGGTGCTCACCGGCTGCAAGGTCGAGCCGCGCCTGCGCGACGTGGCCGCCGCCTACGATAAGACCGAGAAGAAGGGCAAAACTGCCCCCGGCTTCCAGTTCATGCGCCTGGGCTACTTCTGCCTCGACAGCAAGGACTGTTCAGCCGAGCACCTTGTGTTCAACCGCAGCGTCTCTCTCAAAGACAGCTTCAAGGCATAAAACAGCCTGAGGATCACCGTGTGCACGGCATGCGGTGATCCTCAGCATGTCAGAATA
>CAYPLM010000209.1:500-2678 GCA_964411575.1 uncultured Oscillibacter sp.
AATGACGCTTTTTGGCAGCCTGAGGATCACCGTGTGCACGGCATGCGGTGATCCTCAGCATGTCAGAATACTCCAGTCATTCCGAGCCAGTGCTCACACTGGCGTGGGAATCCGTACTCCCCACGTTGGAACGATTCGAAAAAGAACGGATTGCCACACCAGTGACATCGGTCACTGGTTCGCAATGACGCTTTTTGGCAGCCTGAGGATCACCGTGTGCACGGCATGCGGTGATCCTTTTGCCGGAACCGGGCTTTTTTAGAGATCCGCTCTTTTCTCCTTGACTTTTGACGCGCGAGCCTCTATAATAATTACGCTAAAATAGCAAAATGGTACCCTTGCGGGGCGGAATGGCCCCCAAATTGTCAGGATAGAAAGGAATCGCCATGAAAAAAGAGTACAAAATGAGCGCTGCGCGCGAGCAGGAGCTGCGAGACGAGCTGACGTACCTCAAAACCGTGAGGGAAAAGGAGGTCGCCGAGCTGATCAAAGAGGCGCGCGGCTTCGGCGATCTGTCCGAAAACAGCGAATACGATGAGGCCAAGAACGAGCAGGGCAAGCTCTACTCCCGCATTGCGGAGCTTGAAGAGATCCTGCTGCATGTGGTCATCGTGGATGAGGCGGAAGGTACGAGCAGCACCGTCGGCATCGGCTGCACCGTCACCGTCAGCGACAAAACCGGCAAAGAGATGGCCTTCAAGATCGTCGGCTCGCAGGAGGCCGATATCCGCAGCCGCGCCATCAGCGAGGAATCCCCCTTCGGCAAGGCCATGATGGGCGCGAAGGAGGGCGACGAGGTCGTTGTCGAGGCTCCCGTGGGTGCCGTGCATTACCATATTGTTAAGATCGAACGTTAAAATAGGAGAATCATCATGACTGAAAACAACCAGGCCGCTCCCGTGCAGGAGCAGGACCTTTCCGAGATCCTTCGGGTGCGCCGCGAAAAGCTGGCCGCCCTGCAGGCCGAGGGGCTTGACCCCTTTGCCCAGACCCGTTTCCCCGTCACCCACCACGCGCAGGAGATCAAGGACAACTTTGACGCGCTCGAGGGCAAGGTTGCGTTCATCGCCGGCCGCCTGATGAGCAAGCGCGGCATGGGTAAGGTGAGCTTTTGCGACATGCAGGACCGTTCCGGCCGCATCCAGCTCTACGCCCGCAAGGATGAGATGGATGAGGCGGAGTACAACCGCTTCAAGAAGTACGACATCGGCGACATCGTGGGCGTCGAGGGCGAGGTGTTCCGCACCCAGCGCGGCGAGATGAGCGTGCGCATCAAGCACGTCACGCTGCTCAGCAAGTCCCTTCTGCCCCTGCCCGAAAAGTTCCACGGCCTTACCGACAAGGAGGCGCGCTATCGTCAGCGCTATGTCGACCTGATCGTCAACCCCGAGAGCAAGCGCAACTTTGAGATCCGTTCGCGCTTTGTGGCGTATCTGCGTCGGTATCTGGATAACCTCGGCTTCATGGAGGTCGAAACACCCGTGCTCAGCCCCATCGCGGGCGGCGCGAACGCACGTCCTTTCATCACGCATCACAACACGCTCGACATTGACATGTACATGCGCATCGCTACCGAGCTGCACCTCAAGCGCCTGATCGTCGGCGGCATGGAGCGCGTGTACGAGGTCGGCCGCATCTTCCGCAACGAGGGCATGGACACCAAGCACAACCCCGAGTTCACCACCTGCGAGCTGTACCAGGCGTTCACCAACCTTGACGGCATGATGGACATTTTCGAGGGCATCCTCTCCGGTGCGGCGAAGGAAATCCTCGGCTCTTACGAGGTGGAGTGGCTGGGCCACAAGATCGACCTTACCCCCTCGTGGAAGCGCGTGACGATGGCCGATGCCGTGAAGAACGTCACCGGTGCCGACTTTATGGCCATCGAGGGCGACAACGAGGCTGCGGTCGCGCTGGCAAAGAGCGTGGGCGTGGACATGGACGGCGTGGCCAGCACCTGGGGCAACGCGCTTTACGAGACCTTCGACCAGAAGGTGGAGGAAACGCTCATCCAGCCCACCTTTATCACCATGTACCCCGTGGAGGTCAGCCCCCTTGCCAAGCGCAGCCCTGCCGACCCGCACCTCACCGAGCGCTATGAGATGTTCATCTGCGGCTGCGAAATGGGCAACGCCTTCAGCGAGCTCAACGACCCCATCGACCAGTATGAGCGCTTTA
>CAYPLM010000210.1:0-2656 GCA_964411575.1 uncultured Oscillibacter sp.
GCCATCTCCGGCTCGATCATCCAGAACTCGGCGGCGTGGCGCGCGGTGTTGGAGTTTTCGGCGCGGAAGGTGGGGCCGAAGGTGTACACGTCGCCAAAGGCCATGGCGAAGTTTTCGGCGTTGAGCTGACCGGAGACGGTGAGGCTGGTGCGCTTGCCGAAAAAGTCCTTGCTGTAATCCACGGTGCCGTCGGGGTTCTTGGGCACGTTTTCAAGGTCGAGCGTGGTCACCTGGAACATCTCGCCCGCGCCCTCGCAGTCGGACCCGGTGATGATGGGGGTGTTGACATAGGTGAAGCCGCGGCTCTGGAAGAACTCGTGGATGGCATAGGCGGCAGCGGAGCGCACGCGGAAGGTAGCGTTGAAGAGGTTGGTGCGCGGGCGCAGGTGCTGGATGGTGCGCAGGAACTCCACACTGTGGCGCTTTTTCTGCAACGGATAGTCAGGCGTGGATACGCCCTCGACCACGATCTCGGCGGCCTTGAGCTCGAGCGGCTGCTTGGCCGCAGGCGTGAGAACGATCTCGCCGCGCACGATCAGCGCCGCGCCGACGTTCTGCGCAGCGATCTCCTTATAATTGTTCACCACGTTGGCATCCATGACGACCTGCAGATTGCGGAAGCAGGAGCCGTCGTTGAGCTCGATAAAACCAAAGGTTTTCATGTCGCGGATGGTCTTGGCCCAGCCGCCCACCGTGACGCTCTGCCCGCCGTATTGCTCGGCATCGGCAAAAATCGCGGCGATCTTCGTGTAATTCATCGTGTTTCACCCATTTCTTTGGAATTTCAGGGTATTATACCGCACTTTCGCACGCTTTACAAGGGGGAAAGCATGATTTTCCGCCGCCCGGCGCATTTTTTTCGCGTATCGACAGGCTTTTCAGGTCAGTTTCAGGTGTTCAGCGTAAAATGAGTAACCGATCATGCAAAAAGGAGCTTTCACTATGAAACGATTCTTCTCCCTGCTCTGCGCGCTGGCGCTCTGCCTTTCGCTGACGGCCTGCGCCGAGACCACCCCCGACAACACCCCGGACGTGCCGGACGTCCCCGACACATCCGGCGAGGTGCAGGAGCCGGCCGTCCCTGATGACCCCTACGACCCAGCGCAGGCGCTCACGCTCACCTTCTGCGATGACGGCATCCACGGCGCGGAGGGCGGCTGGGAGGCCGACGGCACGGCGCTGACCATCCGCGAGAGCGGAACGTATCTTCTCACCGGCGCGTGTTCAGACGGCTCGGTGAAGGTGAAAAAGGGCACGAAGGACGTCACGCTCGTGCTCAGCGGCCTCACGCTCGCCAGCAGCACCACCGCGCCCATCGTGTGCGCCAAATCCACACAGGTGAGCATCGTGGCCGCCGCAGGCACGGAAAACACGCTCACCGACGCCGCGCAGAACAACGACGACAACTACCCCGAAAATGAGGACGCGGAAAACGCCGTACTCAAGTGCAAGGATGGCTCGCTCGTCACACTGTGCGGCAGCGGCGCGCTGACCATCCACGCCAACGGCAAAAACGGCATCAAATCCGGCGCGACCACCGACGACGAGGGCGAGGCCAGCCTCACCATCCGCGACCTCACGCTCACCATCAACGCCGC
Organism: uncultured Oscillibacter sp.; assembly: GCA_964411575.1. Classification (GTDB taxonomy): domain Bacteria; phylum Bacillota; class Clostridia; order Oscillospirales; family Oscillospiraceae; genus Hominicoprocola. The sequence goes on from CAYPLM010000210.1 coordinate 1,599, forward strand.
CGTCAACGACGCTGTCAACGCTGAGCAGCTGCTCGCCGTGGAGAGCGGCACGCTGCTTATCGACGCGGCGGATGACGCGCTTCACTCCGACCTTGCGCTCACCATCGGCGCGGAGGGCACAGCGGGGCCGAGCATCACCATCAACAGCTGCTACGAGGGCATCGAGGGCGCGGAGGTGAGCATCTGCTCCGGCGAGATCGTGCTGCACGCGGAGGACGACTGCCTCAACGCCGCCAACTCCGACCTGCCCGGCCACGACTTCTTCATCGACATCTCCGGCGGCACGCTGACGATGGACACGACCGACGGCGACGGACTGGACTCCAACGGCACCATCACCATCTCCGGCGGCACGGTGGTGGTGTGGACAGCCAGCGCCGCCGACAACCAGCCGCTTGATGCCGACGGTCTGATTACCATCTCCGGCGGCACGGTGCTTGCCGCAGGCGGCAGCGCCGGCATGGGCATGCAGCTCAGCGCCCAGCAGCCCTGCCTGCGCTTCGGCTCCACCGGCACAGGCGGCATGCAGCGTCCCGGCGAGCGTCCCAACGACAGCACGCGACCCGACGGCATGACCCCGCCTGAGGACATGCCCGCCCTGCCCGACGGGGAAAATGGCGAGCTTCCCATCCTGCCAGATGGTGAAAACGGTGAAGCGCCCACCCTTCCCGACGGCATGCAGCCCGGCGCATTCCAGGGCTTCGGCGGCATGAGCGGCAGCACGATTCTCTCCTCCGGCACGGCCTTTACCATCGCCGATGAAAGCGGCGCAGCGATGTACACCGGCACGGCGGCGTGCAATGCGGCGTTTGTGTTCTTCTCCTCGGACGCGCTGCGTGCCGACGTGAGCTACACGCTCACCGCCCAGACCGTTCACACTGCCGAGGCGCAAACCGGCAGCGTCGGCTCCTTCTCCGGCTTCGACCGCCGCTGATCGCGTCCCTCCGCGCAGGCGCCTATTTGCAAAAAAGTTGGATGTGTTTTTTTGCACATCCAACTTTCTCTTTCCCCTCCGGGTGTAAAGGACGCGTAAGAGTTTTTTCGCTGCCGCGCAGACC
>CAYPLM010000211.1:0-2634 GCA_964411575.1 uncultured Oscillibacter sp.
GACGCCGAACGCGCGGACGAAACGCTGCGCTACGCCCGCGCGCGCTGCGCGGTGACGACGTTCGGCGCACGCGAGGACGCGCAGCTGCGCTGCCGGAACGTGGAAAAGCGCGCGGACGGGATCTATTTCACGGTTGAATCGGATGGGTACAACGGCGAGTTCTCCATCACGATGCCGGGTCTTTTCAACGTGTCCAATGCGCTCGCGGCGATGTCCGTCTGCGCGGCGCTGGGCGTGCCGGAGGAGCATGTGCGCGCAGGGCTGCGCCGGGCGCACGCCGAGGGGCGCATGCAGGTGTACGAGAGCCGGGACGGCGAGGTGGCGGTGATCGTGGACTACGCGCACAACCGCCTGAGCTTTGACGCGCTGTTTCGCTCGCTGCGGCTGGAGTGGCCGGGGCGGCGGGTGATCTCGGTGTTCGGCTGTCCGGGCGGCAAGGCGCTGCAGCGCCGCCGCGACCTGGGCGAGCTGGGCGGACAGTACAGCGATCATGTGTATATCACCGAGGACGACCCCGGCGAGGAGCCGTTGGAGAGCATCTGCGCCGACATCGCGCGCCATGTCGCCTGTCCGCACGAGATCCTGCCGGACCGCGAGGAATGCATCCGCCGTGCCATCTGCACGGACACGGGGCGGCGCATCGTGGTGCTGGCGGCCAAGGGCGAGGACAAATATATGAAGCGCGGCACGCGCTACGACGATTACGACGGCGACGCCGCGCTGGCGCAGAAGTATCTGGCCATCTACGAGGAGGCACACAAATGAGCAAGAAGGATTTTCTGCCGATCATCCTCGGCAGCGACGAAAACGCCTATGGCACGCTGCGGCTGTTCCGGGAGGCGTATCCCGAGGTGACGCCGCTGATGCTGTGCGCGCGCCAGCTGACGCCCACACGGGGGAGCCGGCTGCCGCGCGTAGAGATCGTCGAGGGGCTCGACCGGGACGACGTGTTTCCCGAGGCGCTGCTCTCCGTGCTGCGGCGCGAGGGCGAGCAGTACGAAAAGCTGCTCCTCGTCCCCTGTTCGGACTACTATACCGGACTGGTATGCCGACACTATGCGCACTTTGAAGGGCGCATCGCCAACCGCTTCAACCCTCTTTCGCTGCTGGAGACCTTCGACACCAAGGACAAGTTCTACGCGCTGTGCGAAAAGCACGGTCTGGACTACCCCAAAACTGTGATCGTTGAGGCCGGCGAGCGGGTGCGCGCGGCGGACACGCTGCCGTTCGCTTTTCCCATCGTGGTCAAGCCCGAAAACAGTAACGCAAGTGAGTACCTGCACTGCGAATTCGCGGGCAAGAAGAAGGTGTATTTCTTCGACACGCGCGAGCAATACCTTACTATGGTGGAGAGCATGAACGCCTCGCCCTATCGCGGCAAGCTGATCATACAGGAGTTCATCCCCGGCGGAGATGACGCCATGCGCGTGATGAACAGCTATTCGGGGCTGGACGGCAGGGTGCGCGCAATGTGCCTGGGGCAGCCGCTGCTGGAATACTACGAGCCCTCGTCCGTGGGCAACTATGCCGCCATCGTCTCGCGCGGCGACCGCGCGCTGTATGAAAAGCTGCAGGGCTTTCTGCAGGACATCGGCTACGTCGGCTTTGCCAACTTCGACATGAAGTACGACAGCCGCACGGAGCGCTTTCTGCTCTTTGAGATCAACCCCCGGCTGGGGCGCAGCAGCTTTTTCTGCCATGCAGCGGGCATCAACATGATGCGCGTGCTGGTGGAGGACGCGGTGTACGGCAGGGACACGCCGTGCCTTTACAATGAAAACCGGACGCTCTGGATGAACGTGCCGCGCAGCGTGGTGCACAAATACGTCACCGACCCGGCGCTGCGTGCCGAGATCGCGCCGCTGCGCGCCGAACACACGCTGTGGCTGTGGAGCGACATGACGTTCGGGCGCGCATACCGTCTGTTCCGGCTGTATCTGGCGCAGTACCACAACTTCCGGCGGTACTATTTTGATAAGGCGAAAACAAAGTGAGCCCGGCGGGCGCACGCAAAAACGCACCGGCAGTCCTGCCTCAGGCCGCCGGTGCATAATTTTTCATAAAGTCAATTGGAAAGCTTCCGCAGGCGTTTGCGGCAAGGAACTTCAACGATACTTCATCAGCACGAGCTTGCAGCCTCGGCAAAGGTGCGCCGCAGCGCGTGGTGCTTCCGCTACATCGCGGCAAGATGCTGGATGGACACGACCAGCACATAGAGCGAAATGATCGCCACGATCAGCGGCCGTTTGCGGAACTCGCCTTTGACGGTGCAGCGAATGCACTCAAGAAACGAGATGAGAAACACCATGACAAATACGATGCCAAGGTGAAGGCCCAAAAAGGCAACCGCCTGATAGTAAGCTTCCAGTATGCTCTTTCCTCCGTTATCTGAATCAACGATTTCCCATCCGGCAGTTGGCAGGATCGTCTCGCTCAATGGACGCGCGGCAGTGCAGCGCATACAGTCCGGCAGTCAGCTGGAGCACGGGAAGGCCGAGCCAAACCGGCACACTGCCGCCGACGTCGTGCAGCAAAACGGCGGCCCACATCTCCTGCGCCGCAAGAAGCGCCGTCCACACGGCAAGCGACACCGGATGCCGCCACAGCACATTGACGACCCGGCGCAGCGTCCCC
>CAYPLM010000212.1:0-2621 GCA_964411575.1 uncultured Oscillibacter sp.
CTATCATACCCTCTTGCTCGGAATAGCGGGACCGGCTGTCTTTATATGTTTTTGTCGTTGCTTCTCTACCGTACATGAGCATTTTGTCATGGTTTCAAGCGGAGCTTTTACTTGTCCATCAGTTGGAACTAAAAACTATATATTGCCAGCCTGATAAACGCTTTTGTATTCACTCCCATAAGGCAAATATGTACCGTCTTTCAGTGTGCGCCCGCCCATTTACATCCACTTCCCGCCGCGCCGTTTCGATTTGGCGTTTCCCGCCGCCGCTTGACGCTTGAATTTCTCATACTCGGACCGCGCACCCTCCATAGCGGTGACAGCTTTCTCTTGAAGTGAAATGCGCTCGCGAATACCCGCTTTCATGCCATCAATGGCCGCTTGCGACATGCCTTAAGATTTCCCCATTTGGTTTGCCTCCCGCAGCGCACTGGCGCGGCGCGCCGCTTTTGGGCTGACAGCAGCAAAAAGGCACATCGGCGATAAAGAGACCGATGTGCCTTTTTATGTTGTTTGTACCGGGGGAAGCGGGGCGTTATTCCGCCTTTTCCAGCAGCGCCACGGCGTGGGCGGCGATGCCCTCGCGCGCGCCGGTGAAACCGAGCCCCTCTTCGGTGGTGGCCTTCACGCTCACGCGCTCCAAGGGAAGCGCCAGCGCGGCGGCAAGATTGGCGCGCATCTGCGCACGGTGGGGTGCGAGCTTAGGCGCCTGCGCGAGCACCGTGGCGTCGATGTTCACCACGGCGTAGCCGTGCGTGCGCAGCGTCTCGTGCACGCGGCGCAGCAGAGCAATACTGTCCGCCCCGGCGTAGGCCGGGTCGCTGTCGGGGAAGAGCGCGCCGATGTCGCCCAACGCGGCTGCGCCCAGCAGTGCGTCCATCACCGCGTGGGTCAGTACGTCCGCATCGCTGTGGCCGAGAAGCCCCAGCGTGTGGGGAATGTCCACCCCCCCGAGGATGAGCCGCCGCCCCTCGACCAGACGGTGCACGTCGTACCCGTGCCCAATGCGCAAATTTGTCATAAGAAACCTCCAAAAAAGGAGAAGCTCTCAGGCTTCTCCCCGTTTTTGCAAAATGGCCTCGGCGAGCAGCAGGTCGAGCGGCGTGGTGAGCTTGATGTTCTCCTCGTCGCCGTCGGTGAGCGTGACCTCCTTGCCCAGGCGCTCCACGGCGGAGCAATCGTCGGTGAGCGCTGCGCCGTCGTTGATGGCGGATTGCAGCGCCGCGCGCAGCAGCTGCGCGTCGAACACCTGCGGCGTCTGCACGGCAAAGAGCCTTGCACGCTCAGGCGTTTCCACCACTACGCCGTTTTCTGCTACCTTGATGGTGTCGCGCACGGGGATGGCGGGCGCGGCGGCACGCGTGCGCTCGGCCAGCGCGATTACCGCGTCGATGCGCTCGGGCGTGACGAGGGGGCGCGCCGCGTCGTGCACGGCGAGAAGCTGCGCCTGCGCGTTTGCCTCCAGCGCGGCGCGGTACACCGACTCGGTGCGCGTCTTTCCGCCGGCGATGAGGCGCAGCGGCTTTTGCGGCTGGTACGCCTTGCACAGGTCGGCATAGGCAAGCAGCCTGTCCTCGCGCACGGCGATGATGATCTCATCCACGCGCTGTGCCCGGTCGGCTGACAGCAGTACGCGCGCAAGCACCGGCACGCCGCCCACACAGGCAAGAAGCTTGTCCTCTCCGCCCATGCGCTCGGACGAGCCGCCCGCTGCCAGAAGAAAGCTGCAATACGGGTGCTGCGCGGCGCGGCGCTGCTTCCACTGCTCCAAAATTCCCACGGCGATGCTTCCTTTCCTTATGCGCGCATAGCGGCGTTGATACGGGCCTCGGCGGCGGCATATTCCGTCTCCTCAGCCAAAACGATCTCGGAGATGAGAATCTGCTTGGCGTTGTGCAGCATGCGGCGCTCGCCGGTGGACAGCCCGCGTGCCTTGTCGCGCGACATGAGCGCCTTGATCACCCCGGCCACCTGCAAAAGGTCGCCGCTTTTCAGCCGCTCCATATTTTCGCGCACACGATGATTCCAGTTGGCCGTCATGTCCACGCCGAGGGTAGGGATCTGCTCGATCACGGCCTCGATCGCTTCGCGCGGTGAAATGGGGCGCAGCCCCACAAGCTGGCTGCTTTCCACCGGGATCTTGAGCGTAAGCCCGGAGACAGGCATCTGAAACACATAGAAGCGAACCATCTTTCCGCTTACCTTCTCCTCGACAATGCTGCTGATCACGCCGGCGCCGTGCATCGGATGCACGACCTTGTCCCCCACGGAAAACATACTATGTCACACTCCTCCCCGGCAGAACACAGTCTGCCGCAATACACAACTCACACAACGAAGGGTAAAACCTTCCACACTTGTATTATAGCATGCTTTTCTGCAAGTTTCAAGAATTTTTTACATTTTATGCACTTTTGCAAAAATACCCTTTCTTTCTGTGCATCTTTCCCTGAAAACGCAAAAAAACCGGGCGGAGAAGAAAACTCTCCGCCCGATATCGTGACAAAAATTATTTGCAGCTTCTGCGCCAGATGTGCATCTTTTCCGCGTCGGCGATGAGCTTTTCGCGGAAATCTGGATGCGCGATGGAGATCAGCGCTTCGGCTCGCTCCCAGGTGGAA
>CAYPLM010000213.1:0-2600 GCA_964411575.1 uncultured Oscillibacter sp.
CCTACTATTTAGTTTACATCAGGTTTTTGCGGCCGGTTTACATTCTGTGGGAGGTATGAACCCCTTTTGCAAACCGTATTCGCAGAAGCGGTGAATGTGGTTAGTGGCTTTCCAGCCCAAGTGCCGGAGCATACCACCGATATAACGGCTGTTCATTCGGCTGTCATTGATGCAGGAAATGTCACGGTTCATCACCTCACACCATATCTCAGCAGCGCAAACTTTGTCACGGGGAACAAGCTGCAAGCTGTCAGTCCCGGCAACCTGTCCATTCCAGTAATCCCTGCGGCGCTGGATGGGCCAAGCGGCCACGCCGTTTTCGGTTTTATACCAGTCAACGGGAATGGGCTTATCAAGAAAATCTTTGACGATGCCTTCAAGGGCATTGTCGGCCATGTGTTCTTCCTGCTTAGCCCTTGCAGCTTCAATCAGCTCAGCGGTCAGATACAGCGGTTCACCGGCTTGCCAGCGTACCTTTGCTTCTGCCCACAGTTGGTCAAGTTCTCTATCCAGATCCCGCCACACGCTCTTCGTGTGTAGCCCCTCTCCCACGTCCACAGGCCAGAAACGGCGGTTGCCGGTGGTGTCCTGTAGGAAGTCTGTTGTATTGGTTGTGCCGAAGAGAACACAGGTGCGCGGGTAGGTCTGAGTGTGTCGGCCATAGGCGGCGCGGTAACGATCCTCACGGATGGAGAGGAATTGCTTGATACGGGAAATATCAGAGTTCTTGAAAGCGTCCAGCTCAGCCACCTCCACGATCCACACGCCCTGAAGCAGCTCAGAGGCCGCTTTGCCTTCAAAGGTGCGGATTGAATCGTTGAACCACCCCTTGCTCATGCGGTCAAGCAAGGTAGATTTACCGATACCCTGCGGCCCTGCAAGGATCAGCATATTATCAAATTTGCATCCGGGGTTCATAGCACGGGCTACCGCAGCGGTGAACGCCTTGCGGCATACAGCGCGGTTGTAGGGGCTGTCCTCTGCGCCTAAGTAGTCAATGAACAGTGTATCAAGGCGGGGCGTTCCATCCCACACAAGGCCGCTCAGGTAGTCCTTTACGGGGTTATAGCTGTTGATGCTCACCCGCTCAATGAAGATGTCACCGAACACGGAATCATTGCGGAGGCCCTTATAGGTGCGGTCAATGTAGTTTCTCAATCCTGCATCGTCGCTGTCTGTCCATGCGAATTCACCGGCAGTCTGAGCGCGGTTGCCCCACGGCAAAGGCCCTTCTGCAATGATTTGGTGGGAGAATGTATTCATTTTGAGCCGCCCTTTCAGTGCCGGATCATTGGCAAGGATCAGCGCAAAGTTTGAGCCGGTTTTAGCAAGTGTGCCGTTCTGGTTGTACTCAAGCTGACTGCTCCAATCGTCGGAGGCTTCAGCAGCTTCTGCTGTAATGCCTTCAAACTCCTTTTCACCAGCAGCGCGGCGCTCATTGTTCAGGGCTACCTTGATAGCCGGGGTTTGCATGGCAAGCTCACACATGGCCTTGTAGGAGGGCAGACGGATAACGGGCGTGTCCGGTGCTGCATCGTCGTCAAGCTCTCCGTACTTATGCAGCCGGACAAGATCAAAGGCATTTACCAGCTTTTCAGAACAGGGGTCGGTTGCGTGATGACTGTACAGGAATTTACCGCTGTCGTAGACAACTGCGCCGCCAGCAGTCGAACCGCCTGTAAAGGTATACCGCCCGTCTCCATTGTCGGTAGGCGTGTACACGCCGGGTAGCAGCTCTTCAATGGCCTTGTAGATGTCGTAGACCTTGCAGAAGGCTCCGACAACGCCGGTTTTGCTCAGCGGGTCGCCCTGCTTTGCAGCCAGCTTTTTAACGGGGTCAAAGCCCTCTGCCACCGGCCAGCTCTGCACATTGCGCCAGTCTGCATAGGTTCCCAGCAGGAAGTCAGCAGACAGCAGCGGCGCGTCTTTGGTCTGGAATACATATTCGCTGTCAGCGCAGCAGGAAGGCCAATACATCAGCCGTGATACCTCAAATGTGGTAGGGTCTGCCATGCTCAGGCCGATGTGCTGTGCTACTCTGCGGGCGCAGGGTTCGTATTCATCCGGGGTCATGGTTCTGTCAGTCGGGACGATCACACGCAGCCGGGGCTTTTCAGGGCTATGCTTGCGGGTGCTGTAGACGCAGTAGCCGCAGCCCAGCGCATCCAGCCTTGCTATAACCGCCTCTGTGCCGTTCTGAGGGATGTTATCGAAGTCAAGGGTAATAACGTCACGCCCTGCCATACTGCCAGCCTTGCGGCGCTGTCCATTCAGGGAACCGCCCACAAAGCCGCCCACGTCCTTCAGATCATCCTGCTGTGACTTCTTCAGGCGCAGATATTCCCGCAACGTCTCAACGCCTCTGACGGGTGTAGAAAGACGGTTGTAGAAGTCTGTCATGGTGGTTGTGTTTGTCTGCCAGTTGACAGACTTTCGGTTATTACCGATGGCAATTTTGATTTGTCTGTCGTTCGTCACTGCTGTTCACCTCTTTCAATGGTGCTGTGATGGATTGCGGTTCATTCTTTGTCATAGCTGCCCTCCATTTTGAGCTGCTCAAGTGCGTGTTCAATCCTTGAGCGGCGTTCAGGGGAAAGCTC
>CAYPLM010000214.1:0-2532 GCA_964411575.1 uncultured Oscillibacter sp.
TTTTCCGTGCGTTTCCGAACCAATCTGGCACAGGAAGTACGGATTCCCACGCCAGCGTGCGAAACTTGCCCGGGATGACAGGGGATCTTTGACACGCTGAGAGCACCCGCAGGTGCTCTTTCGGCTTGCTTTAATTGCTGATGTCGTAAAAATCGCGCTGGCCGGGGGAGACCATGCCGTACTCCTCGCGCGCGAGCTGCTGAAGATATTCCGGGTCGTCGGCGCGCTCAAGCGCGGCGCGCAGCGCCTCGTTTTCCTGCGCGAGGGCAAGCTGCTGCTTTTGCAGCGCGGCGCGTTCAGCTTCGGCGCTCTGGTTGCGCGCGCTGATCGTGGCGAGCTGAACGCCCACTGCGACCAACAGCGCCAAAATCACAAGCTTTGCGCCCCAAAGACTGCTTGCCCGTGCATTTTTACCGGCGGTTTTGCCCCTTTGCGCCATGCGTCCATCCCTCCTGCTGCTCAGCCTGGAAACGGGCGGAACGGGCCGCGCGCTCCCAATTTTTTATTATAGCGGCATTCCGCGCAAAAAGGAAGCCCTTTTTGCAAAATTTGTGCAGTTTACCATAAATTATTTTTGACCACCGCAAAGGCAGACAAAAGAGACGGAACAGTGCACCCAGCACGCCCGCCCAAAAGTCCCACAGCGGGCGCAGAACGGGGGACAGCAGCGTGAAAAAAAGCGCCGCGCCGCCCAGTGCGCCGAGCAGCATGTAAAGCCGCAGCTCGCCTCCGCCCACGCGCAGCGCGAAGGCCAGAAAGGCCGCCGCCGCAAGGACGCAGTACAGCCCGTCCAGCACCGCTGTGAGCAGCGCACCGCGATGCAGCCGCAGCGCGCGCAGCAGATCGTACAGCAGGGCAAGGCAGGCGCCCAGAAGCAGCGACGCGCCCAGCGCACGCAGCTGCTCGCCGATCACAAAGCCCATATCCGCTCACCCGAACAGGCGGCTGAGCAGCCCGCCGTGCCGGGCAGGCATGTCCTCGTAGCACAGCGCGTCGATCCGTCCGTCCACATGCAGCTCGCCGCCGTCGAGGCTGAGCTTGCCGATGTGCAGCCCCTCGCCCGTCACCACCAGCGTGCCGCCTGCGGTGGACATGACGATCTCGGTCTCGTCGAAGCGGCCAACGTCCTCCACGCCGGTCACGGTAAGCCTTTCGCGGCCGTCGAGCTCAACGCGGTGCGCCGCTCCGGCGGCATAGGGCATGTCATAAGCCATGGTGCTCTCCATCCTCTCGTTCAGGCTCGCGGGCAGCGCCCGCCTGCACCATCAGCTTATGCTGCGTCCGCGCGGATCATTCCTGCGGAAGCTCGCGGTACATCAGCGGCGCGTCCGCCTTGCCCACGGCTTCAGCCACGGCCAGCACCTCCACGCTCAGCCGCCGCGCGCCGAAATCGAGCGTGATGCGGTCACCTACCTTCACCTCGTAGGAGGCGCGGGCGGGACGGCCGTTGACGCTGACGCGCTCCTTGTCGCACGCCTCGTTGGCGACGGTGCGCCGTTTGATCAGGCGCGAGACCTTGAGATATTTATCCAGTCGCATACGGATCCTCCTTTTGTGCTATGCAAAAGCAAAAAAGCGGGAGGGCGCGTGAGCGTCCTCCCGGCAGTTTGGCTTCTTAGAACTTGGGCTTGTTGGCGGGGCACTTGGGCGCTTCGCCGTTGCACACGGCCACGATGTCGTTGGCAACGCTGGTGCAGCAGTTGAGCACGCTCTGCTCGGTGGTGGCGGCCATATGCGGGGTCATGATGACGTTGTCGAGGTCGAACAGCTCGCGGCTGGACTCCTGGATGGGCTCATACTCAAACACGTCGAGACCAGCCTGGAAGAGGGTGCCATCCTTGAGGCACTCGATCAGCTCGTCCTCCTTGATGAGGGCGCCGCGCGCGCAGTTGATGAGGGAAGCGGTGGGCTTCATCCAGCTGAACTGCTCACGGCCGATGGAGTGATAGGTGGAGTCGACCACGGGCAGGTGGATAGAAACGAAGTCGGCCTGCTCCCAGACTTCCTTGGCGGTGGCCTTCAGCTCGCACAGGTCGCCGATCTTGTCCTGGGTGAGGTAGGGGTCGTAGCCGATGACCTTCATGCCGAAGCCGTACTTGCACTTCTTCATGGCCAGCTGGGAGATACGGCCGCAGCCGATCATGCCAAGGGTCTTGCCTTCGAGCTCATAGGTGTTCTCCATGCCCATGCGCACGAGGAAGTTGCCGCCGCGGAACTGCTTGTCAACGTAGTTGAAGCGCTTAGCGCACAGCAGCATCATCAGCACGGCGTGTTCGGCCACGGCGTTGGCGTTGCCGGCGGGGGCGAAGACGACCTGGATGTTCTTCTCACTGGCGTGATCCATGTCGATGTTGTCAAGGCCGGCGCCCTGCTTGCCGATGACCTTGAGGTTGGTGCAGGTGTCCATCATCTTGGCGGTGATGGGCTCGGTGCGGCACATGATGCCGTCGGGCTGGAACTCGGCGAGCTCCTTGATATAGGTCTCCTCGTCGTTGTGGCTGCAAACCTTGACCTCAAAGTCGTTGGCCTTGA
>CAYPLM010000215.1:0-2531 GCA_964411575.1 uncultured Oscillibacter sp.
GTTGTGCTCGCTGAGCCGCTCCAGCGCCATTTCCACCATGCCCACCGCGCCGTCGACGATCATCTTGCGCGCGTCGATGATGGCGCTGGCCTGCTGGCGCTGGAGCATTACGGCGGCGATTTCCGGTGCGTAGGCAAGGTAGGTGATGCGCGCCTCCACGATCTCAAGCCCGGCCTCGGCCACGCGCAGCTGGATCTCATCGCGGATGCGTGCCGCAACGATCTCGCTCGAGCCGCGAAGGCTGCCCTCGTCGGCCTGTCCGTCACCGGTAGTGTCCACGTTGGGCGCCACGTCGTAGGGGTAAATGCGCACGATGTTGCGCAGCGCCGCGTCGCATTGCAGCGAGAGGTATTCCTTGTAATTGTCCACGTTGAACACGGCTCTGGCCGTGTCGGTCACGCGCCACATCACTGCAATGCCCACCTCCACGGGGTTGCCGAGACAGTCGTTGATCTTCTGGCGGGCGTTGTTGAGCGTCATGATCTTGAGCGAAATTTTGTTGCTGCCGCCCAGCTCAATGCTCGGCTGCCCGGCGCTGAGCGCCACAGCGAGGGGAGTCTGCTTGCCGCTGTCCACGTCGCCGGACTGGCTGAGCTTCGTTTTGGCGGCGGGGTTGACCGACGTGCAGAAGGGGTTGACCCAGTAGAAGCCCTCACCCTTGAGCGTGCCGATGTAGTCGCCGAAGAGCGTGAGCACCAGCGCCTCCTGGGGTTTCAAAACGTGCAGCCCGCACAGCGGGATCCAGCCCACTATGAACAGCACCAGACACAAGACGCCGAGCCACACAACGCCTCTCGTGAACGCGAGCGCCGTCAGCGCCGCAAACGCGAGCTCGAGCACGATCGTCAGCAGCAGCACGAGCATGCCGTGCCTCTTCCCGATGAGAACTTTTTCTTCCATGCAAAAGCACTTCCTTTTCTGATGATATCAAAATGATATCATGCTGCTTCTGCCCTGTCAAGAGGAATTTGGAAAAGTGCTGTACTTTTGCGCGAAAATGTGGTACAAAGGGGGGAGAACTTCTAAGGAGGAACCTTCCATGCAGCACGACATCCGCAGCATCGAGGCGCTGCTTGCGCGCCACGGTTTCCGCTTTTCCAAGTCCATGGGACAAAACTTCCTCATCGACGAGAGTATCCCCCGCGCCATTGCCGAGGCCAGCGGGGCGGACGCGCACCACGGCGTGCTAGAGGTGGGGCCGGGCATCGGCGCGCTGTCCTGCCGTCTGTGCGAGCGGGCGGGGCGCGTGACTGCCGTGGAGCTGGACAAGCGCTTGCCTGATATTCTGGCCGAGACGATGGCCAATTACCACAACTTCACGCTCGTCTCCGGCGACGTTTTGCAGCTTGACCTTGCCGCGCTGGCGCGCGAGCACTTTGCCGGTCTCACGCCCATCGTGTGCGCCAATCTGCCTTACAACATCACCACGCCCGCGCTGACGGCGTTTCTCCGGGCGGGCTGCTTTGAAAGCATTACCGTGCTCATCCAGCGCGAGGTGGCGCGGCGGCTGTGCGCTGCACCGGGTACGGCGGATTACGGCGCGTTCACGGTGTTTATGCAGTATTACACCGACCCGCGCATCGTCTTTGACGTGCCGCCGGAGTGCTTCTGCCCCGCGCCGAAGGTCACCTCCTCGGTGCTGCACGCGCCCGTGCGCAGCGCGCCGCCGGTGAAGGTGAAGGACGAGGCGTTTTTCTTCCGGGTGGTCAACGCGTCGTTTGCCCTGCGGCGTAAGACGCTTTTAAACAGTCTCATGACCTCCTTCGGCACGCTCGGGCGCGAGGGCATAGGCGCGGCCATCGAAGCGGCGGGGCTTTCTCCCTCCGTGCGCGGCGAGGCGCTGAACATGGAAGAGTTCGCCGCGCTGGCTTCTGCGCTTGAAGGCATGTCGACATCGTGAAAAAAGTTGCCGCTGCGGCGAATTAAGGATTGCCATATCTGACATTTTCTGATAAGATATATCAATGGAAGCGATAAGACTTCCGTATCTATCCTGTGCATCGGTTAGCTCCCTGCACTGCAAAGCACACCACACAGAAATGCTTAGGAGGAAAAAAGATGAATCTGACCAGCAACAAGGCCGTTTTGTCGTGGATCGACGAAATGACCGCCATCACCAAGCCGGACAACATCGTCTGGATCACCGGCGAGGAAGAGCAGCTCGATGGTCTGCGTGAGCAGGCTGTGAAGGACGGCACGCTCATCAAGCTCAACGAGTACAAGCTGCCCGGCTGCTACCTGCACCGCACCGACCCCGACGACGTGGCCCGCGTGGAGGACCGCACCTTTATCTGCTGCGAAAAGGAAGAGGACGCCGGCCCCACCAACCACTGGATGGATCCCAAGGAGATGTACGAAAAGATGTACGCCCTGGCCGACGGTGCCTACAAGGGCCGCACGATGTACATCATCCCGTATTCCATGTCCATCATCGGCTCTCCGTTTGCCAAGTACGGCTTTGAGCTGACGGATTCCATCTACGTCGTTTTGAACATGCACATTATGACCCGCGTCGGTAAGGCCGTGTGCGA
>CAYPLM010000216.1:0-2514 GCA_964411575.1 uncultured Oscillibacter sp.
GCGACGTTCTGCCAAACCTCGGAACCGTAAGCGGTCTCGATAGCAGCGACCTTGAGGGTCACATCGGAACGGGAGAAAACATTCGCAACCGTCTGCTCAGGCAGGACGTTGGTGCCGCCGAGGGTAACAGCATGCCGGATGTGGTTGGAGCGGGCATACCGGGTGGCCTGGTTTTCCCAGTTTTTCATGGTCAGGATCAGGGGGACATTCATCGAATGCGCCAGAGCACCGCCGCACAGACCGTCGGGGAAGTCCCAGGCATAGGCCAGCACCATGGAATCCGGGGCATCGAAGAATTTCTCGGCAACCTTCACGGAGGTTTCAAACCGGGTGTCGCCGGACAGACGCTCCACCGAACCATAGTTGGACAGAGCATCGGCGAATTTCTTGCTTACGGCGGTTTCACCGCCGATAATGGTGAAGGAGCAACCCCGCATACCGGCCAGCAGGTCGGAATCCAGACCGTAGAGCTTACCATTGTATTCCTGAACCAGCAGGATGGGCTTGCCGGTGGCGGAAGCGCTCAGGGAGTCGGCAAAGGTTTCGCCGGTGCAGACCAGAACGTCACTGTGCTGGGGGATACCAACCTCCTGCAGGATCTTCCGGTTGGTTTCAAAGCGGTTCAGGCCGCCCAGGCGCCGGACGTTGTAGTCCTTCAGAGCGGAGTCATAGGAGGTGGGCACGGATGCGGAGCCGCCTAGAATATAAACAGTTCCGCCTTTCTTCAGATTGGCCTTGATGTAATTGACATTGTTGGTGTCCAGGTAGGCATACTTGCCTGTCTGCCCGTAACTCAGGAGGATGGGCGCGTTTTTGGCGGCGGACAGGTAGCTGCCTGCCAGCGCGTCGGCAAAGCCGCCGCCGGAGGTGATGATGACGGCATCCAGCTTTTCAAGGCCGAGCTGCTCCATCATAGTATCCGCGACCCGCAGTGCGGTGTCGTAGCGGTTTGCACCGGCGATACGGTAGCCGGAAGAAGAGGTTTCCTGCGCCTGGACGACGGGACAGCAGGTCAATGCCAGCACAACGGCCAGAAGCAGAACCAACAGGCGGGACGGTTTTTTGTTTGTCATAATAGGCACCTCGCTTCAAAAATGAGTCAAATTTATTATAAGTACACGAATCAGAAAAAGCAACTGCTTTTTCCTTCACGGATCCAATGCATGGCTCAGTACAGATTGAAGATGGTTCGGACTGCCTCGTCGCTGATCAGGCCGGTGCCGCCCAGGATGATGGCGGTGCGGAAGGCATTTGCTTTGGCGTAGTTGGTGGCCGCCTGCTCGTAGCCGTTCATGGTCAGCACCAGAGGGCTGCCCAGGGCGTGGGCCAGCGTGCCGCCGCACAGACCGTCGGGGAAGTTCCAGGCATAGGCCAGCACGACGCTGTCCGGATTCTGGAAATACCGCTGGGCAACCTGGACGGAGGTATCAAACCGGCTTTTGCCGGACAGACGATCCACGGTGCCGTAGTTGCTCAGCAGGGTCTTGAACTCCTCGCCCACGGCGCTTTCACCGCCGACGATGGTGAAGGTGCAGTTTTCCAGACCGGACAGGAAGGAATCATCCACGCCGTACAGGGTGCCCTTGTACTCCGTCACCAGCAGAATGGGCTTGCCGGTGGCGGAAGCGCTGAGGGAGTCAGCGAAAGCCTGCGAGGTGCACACCAGAATCTCGCTTCCGGCGGGTATACCCACTTCCTGCAGGATCTTCCGGTTGGTCTCAAACCGGTTTTTGCCGCCCAGACGTATCACTTGGAAATCGCTGCTCAGGGCTTCGTACATTTCGGGCACGGCATTTTCGCCGCCCAGGATGTACACGGTGCCGCCCGCAGTCAGGTTTTCTCTGATGTAGTTGATGTTGTTGGTATCCAGGTAGGCGTACTTGCCGCTCTGACCGTAGCTTAAGAGAATGGGCGCGTTCTTGGCAGCGGAGAGATAGGAACCGGCCAGAGCATCGGCAAAGTCATGACCGGATGCCAGAATGATGGCATCAAATTTCTCCAGACCCAGTGCGGTCTTCATGGCACCGGCGGTTTTCAGTGCGGTGTCAAAACGGTTATCACCGGCCACCCGGGTTGCAGAAACGGGCTGACGCATGGCAATTCCGCAAATGTCGCAAAGACTGTCTCCGTTGCTGTCAGAACAGGTGGAAAGTTGCTTACCGCAATAATTGCACATATGACTGCCGGTGGCGGAGGCGTGCGTTCCCATGGCGGTTTGGCAGGTATCGCACTGGTGATTCTTGTCGAGATCGGCGCAGTTGGTCAACTTCTGACCGCAGGTATCGCAGGAATGGTCGTGGTTATCATCGGCACAGCTGGTCATTTTCTGACTGCACAGGTCACACAGGTGATCGTTGTTGCGGTCGGCACAATTGGTCAATTTCGCATCGCAGACATCGCACAAATGGTTCTTGTTCAGATCCAGACAGTCAGTGCCGGGGGTGATGGCAAGCTGCTTTGCGGTGCAGATGGTGCAGCTGCCGTTGCGGAAGCTGTGCCCCTGGTTGTGGGTGG
>CAYPLM010000217.1:0-2505 GCA_964411575.1 uncultured Oscillibacter sp.
TTGTATTTGCCGCCGGCGTACAGCTCGCAGTACACCAGCTCCCAGTTGTAGCGCTGCTCGCGCGGGTTCCAGTCCACGGGGCAGCCGCGCCCGTTGTCCTCCACCTCCACGCTGCCGTCTGCATAGCGCGTGAGCGTGATGAGCTTGCCGTGCCCCTCGCGCGCCTCGTCGATGGAGTTGGAGAGGATCTCAAACACGGCGTGCTCGCAGCCGTCCAGCCCGTCCGAGCCGAAAATCACGCCCGGACGCTTGCGCACGCGGTCGGCGCCGGTGAGCTGGGAGATGCTTGAGTTATCGTAGCCTTTGTTCACGGTCTTTGCCATAGGGGGATTTCTCCGTTTCGTTGATTGTTATTTGAACCCATTATACCCTCTTTTCCCCGCCGCGGCAAGGGTGTTGCCCGCAATTTTCCAAAAAGGTCTGCTCCTAAGGCCGCCTGACATAAGAGCCTCTTTCCTTTTATTCCTCGATAATTTTGCAAAAGAGCTTGCAAAGCGCCCCCCTTCTTCGGTATACTGTGGGTATTACCATTGTTACACAGGAGGAATCCCGATCATGCCTAAACTGGTCGAATGCATCCCCAATTTCAGCTGCAGCCGCGAAAAGGACGAGGCCACCTTTAACGCCCTCGTGGAGACGGCCAATTCCGTCCCCGGCTGCACCCTTTTTGACGCGCAGAGCGACGGCAACCACAACCGCTGCGTGCTCACGCTGATCGGCTCGCCCGAGAGCGTGGGCGAGGCAGCGTTCCGCCTGACCAAAGTCGCCGCCGAGCGCATCGACATGAACCACCATCACGGCGAGCACAAGCGCATGGGTGCAACCGACGTGATCCCCTTTGTGCCCACGGTGGACATGAGCGTGGAGGAGGCCGTGGCGCTTTCCAAACAGGTGGCGCAGCGCATCTGGGAAGAGCTGGGCATCCCCTCCTTCCTCTACGAGGACAGTGCCTCCCGCCCCGAGCGGCGCAATCTGGCCGCCTGCCGCAAGGGCGAGTTTGAGGGCATGCCTGCAAAGCTGCTCGAGCCCGACTGGGCGCCTGACTTCGGCGAGCGCCGCATCCACCCCACCGCCGGCATCACGGCCATCGGCGCACGCATGCCGCTGGTTGCATTCAACTGCAACCTCGCCACCGGCGACGTGGAGATCGCCAAAAAGATCGCCAAGACCATCCGCGGCTCATCCGGCGGCCTTCGCAGCTGCAAGGCCATGGGCTTTTTGCTGGAGGATCGCGGCATCGCGCAGGTGTCGATGAACATGGTCAACTACGAGGACACGCCCCTCTATCTCGCCTACGAGATGATCCAGTCCCTCGCCGAGCGCTACGGCACGCGCGTGATCGAAAGCGAGCTGGTGGGTCTTGCCCCCGCCAAGGCGCTGGTTGACTGCGCCGAGTTCTACCTCAAGCTCAAGGACTTTGACTGCAAAAAGCAGGTGATGGAATACCACCTCATCGGCTCTGCGGCGGAAGGGGGCTGCGGCGAATGAAGCTGGTCGACATGAGCGTAACGCAGTTCGTCGACGTGACGGCCTCCTCCGCGCCCGCGCCGGGCGGCGGCTCGGTGGCGGCGCTGGAATGCGCGCTGGGCGCGGCGCTGACGGCGATGGTCTGCAACTTCACCACCGGGCGCAAAAAGTACGCCGCCTTTGAAGAAAAGGCACTTGCCGCCGAGCAGCAGGCGCTTGCCCTCAAGGCACGCGCCGCCGACATCATCGACCGCGACACTGAAGCGTTCAACGCCGTTTCCGCCGTGTTCGCCATGCCCAGGGACACCGACGAGCAGAAGGCCGCGCGCAAGGACGCCATGCAGGCCGCGCTCAAGGGCTGCACCAAAACGCCGCTGGAGGCGATGGACTGCGCGCGCGAGACACTGCTTCTCATCGAGTCGATGCTCTCCGGCTTCAACACCAGCGCCGCCAGCGATCTTGGCTGCGCCGCTTTGAGCCTGAAGGCCGGGCTGCAGGGCGCGTGGCTGAACGTGCTCATCAACCTCGGCGGCATCGATGATGCCGTCTTTATCGCCGAGGCGCGCGCGCAGGGCGAGGCCGTGCTCTCCGCCGCGCTGCCGCTTGCCGACCACATCTATCAGACGATCCTCACCCTTGTCTAAAAAGGAGATGCCATGGAATTCAAAACCGACATTGAGATCGCCCAGGCGCACCAGCCGCGCCCCATCACTCAGATCGCTGCCGCCGCCGGCATCAGCGAGGAGCAGCTGGAGCTTTACGGCCGCTACAAGGCCAAGCTCGACCTTTCCACCATTCTCCCCCTGCCGCGCCGGGCAAAGCTGATCCTCGTCACGGCCATCAGCCCCACACCCGCCGGCGAGGGCAAGACCACCACCTCCGTCGGCCTTGCCGACGCGCTCAGCACGCTCGGCAAAAAGACGATGGTCTGCCTGCGCGAGCCGTCGCTTGGCCCCGTGTTCGGCGTTAAGGGCGGCGCTGCCGGCGGCGGCTACGCGCAGGTGGTGCCCATGGAGGACATCAACCTGCACTTCACCG
>CAYPLM010000218.1:0-2504 GCA_964411575.1 uncultured Oscillibacter sp.
ATCCACGCTCTCCGCGCGCACCACGGTGTCGCGCATGCTGTGCCCGCGCCCCTGATAGTCGCGGATCATGCGCCGCGCCACGCGCAGCTGCTCGGGGCGGACGATCTTGTCCTCGGCGGTGATGATGCGCGTGCGGGGCGCGACGTAAACGCCCGTCGCCCAGTCGCGCACGCGGTCGAAGATGAGGGGGTTGAGCATGTGGATGCCCTCGGCGATGATGATGGCATCCTTATCACCCTGCATGGTGAAGCTGCCGCCGCGCGCGCCGGTTTTGAAGTCGTACACGGGCAGCTCCACCGCCTCTCCGTCGGCAAGACGGTGGATGCTCTCGACGAGAAGGTCACGGTCGACGCAGTAGGGCGACTCCCAGTCCTCGGCCTCGGGCGGACGCTGGTCAAGCGGCAGGAAGAAATTGTCCATGCTCAGAAGGCACACCTTCACGCCCAGATTTTCAAGATAGGCGCGGATACGCATAGCCGTGGTGGTCTTGCCGCTGCCGCTGGGGCCGGTGAGGCAGACGAGAGGCTTTTCGCGCTTGCTGCGCAGGATCGTGGCGGCAGCAGATGAGATTTTGTCGTGAAAGACCTCCTCGCAGTGCAGCACGAAGCGCGTTTCGTCGCGCATGGATTCGTTGATGTTTTCAATGTCAATGACTCGCATGGAACACGCTCCTTAAGAAAGCTTACCTGTTCGCCATCTTCACGGCGATCTCCAGCGCGATGGTCATCATGCTGGTAAAGGTGGACTGGCGCTCGTCGGCGGAGAGCTCCTTGCCGGTGACGAGGTTGTCGGAAATGGAGCAGATGGCAAGCGCGCGCTTGCCGGTGTAAGCGGCGGTGCAGTACAGCGCGGCGGCCTCCATCTCCACGGCCATCACGCCCATCTTGCCGAAACGGGCGTTGCGCCCGGCGGCATCATAAAACGTGTCGGAAGAGTAGAGGTTGCCCACGGGCATCTTCACGCCCAGCTCCTTCGCGCTTTCCACGGCGGCGGCAAGCAGGTCGTAGTCGCAGATGGGGGCGAAGGTGCCGCCGAGCTCGTACTGGTCGGCAAAGTTGGAGTTGGTGCACGCGCCCATGCCGGCGCACACGCTGCCAAGTTCCATATCCTCGCGCATCGCGCCCGCAGAGCCGACGCGGATGATGTTCTCCACGTCGTACTGGGTGTAGAGCTCGTAGGAGTAGATGCCGATGCTGGGCATGCCCATGCCGCTGGCCATCACGCTCACCGGCACACCCTTATAGGTGCCCGTGTAGCCCTGCACGCCGCGCACATTGTTGACGAGGCGGGGGTTTTCCAGAAACGTCTCGGCGATGAACTTTGCGCGCAGCGGGTCGCCGGGCATGAGTACGGTCTTGGCGAAATCGCCCTTCTGGGCGTTATTGTGAGGGGTAGACATATTTTATATTTCTCCTTTACTTGTTTTCCAGCGCCTTGGCGGCCTTGACCACGCGGCTGGTGCCCAGACGGTCGGCGCCGAGGGCGATAAAATCCTCCGCGTCGGCAAGGTTTGCGATGCCGCCGGCGGCCTTGATCTTTTTGCCGTTTGTCATGTGCGCTTTCATCAGCGCCACATCCTCGCGCGTGGCACCTCCGCCGCCAAAGCCGGTGGAGGTTTTGATGTAGTCGGCGTCGGACGCGGACACCACCTCGCACAGCTTCACCTTCTCCTCGTCGGTGAGAAGGCATGTCTCGATGATAACCTTGAGCAGCTTTCCGGCGCAGGCGGCCTTGATGGCGTTGATCTCGTCGAGCACGAGGTCGTACTTCCCGTCCTTGACCCATCCGACGTTGATGACCATGTCGACCTCGCTCGCGCCGTCGGCCACAGCCTGCGCC
The DNA here is from genome assembly GCA_964411575.1 of uncultured Oscillibacter sp. Taxonomy (GTDB): domain Bacteria; phylum Bacillota; class Clostridia; order Oscillospirales; family Oscillospiraceae; genus Hominicoprocola. The sequence goes on from CAYPLM010000218.1 coordinate 1,840, forward strand.
GCCTCAAAGCACTTGACGGCTTTGGTGCTGTACCCGTTGGGGAAGCCGATGACCGTGCAGATGGGAAGCTTGCCGCCGACATACTCTGCCGCGCGCGCAACGTAGCTCGCCGGGATGCATACGCTGGCGCAGCCGTACTTCACGCCGTCGTCACACAGGGCGCGGATCTCTTCCCATTTGGCCCCCTGCGCAAGCAGCGTGTGGTCGCAGCGGCCGAGGATCTCTTTCACTTCCATGAGAATAACACTCCTTTATGTCCAGAATATGAATTTTCCATTTGAATATTATACAACAATTTCGCGCGTTTGTCTATCCCCGCGCGAGAAAAGCCTGCGTTGCGAAAAGCCATGCACGCTTTTGGACAAAGAACACAAAATAAACGTTAATTTTTTGTCAAAACGACGAAAAGGTGCTGCCGGGCAAGCTTCCCCTTGCGTTTCCTTCCACAAGCGACTATAATGGTTTTGAAGCGAGAGCAGTTTGTTAAAAATTAGACAATCAATCATTTTTTAGTGAAGGAGCATGAAAGACTATGGATTTCCATCTGTCCAAAGAGCATCTGCTGGTTCGCAAGATGTATCGCGAATTCGCAGAGAACGAAGTAAAGCCCTTAGCCGAAGAGATCGATGAGGAAGAGCGCTTCCCCATGGAGACCGTCGAAAAGA
>CAYPLM010000219.1:0-2490 GCA_964411575.1 uncultured Oscillibacter sp.
CGACTTCCATAACGACGTCGGAGTACATCTGGATGAAGCGGCGATAGCAGTCCCACGCCCAGCGGGGGTTGTTGGACTTTTCCGCGATAACGTTGACCACGTCCTCGTTGAGGCCGAGGTTGAGGATGGTGTCCATCATGCCGGGCATGGACGCGCGCGCGCCGGAGCGCACGGAAACCAGCAGAGGATTGTGCAGGTCGCCGAACTTCTTGCCGGTGATGCCTTCCATCTTCTCGACATACTCCATGATCTCGGCGAAGATCGCATCGTTGATCTGGCGGCCGTCTTCATAGTACTGGGTGCAGGCCTCGGTGGTGATGGTGAAGCCCTGGGGAACGGGCAGGCCGATGTTGGTCATCTCGGCCAGGTTGGCGCCCTTGCCGCCGAGCAGCTCGCGCATATTGGCGTTGCCCTCGGTGAACAGATAGCAATACTTTTTGCTCATTTGGGTTGTCCTCCTGTTAATTGTTCTCTGCATTAGGGTATGTTTTGTTCACAAGCCCTTATATTATAGACGGATTTTGCGGGACTTTCAATAAGAAATTGTAAAAATTTTGGCGTTTCGCGCGGCATTTTTCCGTTTATGCCGTCAAAAGACTCAGGCCGACGTCGCCTTCAGCCCCACGATGCCGGATAGAAGCAGCGCTGCAAACAGCAGCCGCAGCGCGCTCATGGGTTCCCGGAACACCGCCGCGCCCACGGCCAGCACTGTCCAGCCGGGACGCGCGAAGCCCTCTGACAGCTTGAGAAACGTCGACCAGCACACCTCCAGCGCGCCCGTAGGAAAAAGCGTGATCCATGCCATGATAAAATTCCCCCAAAAAACAAAAAATGCGCCCTGCAAGCGCATCTTCTTCGGCCTTACGATGCACTGCAAAACGCTTCGCCCCGCCCGGCGGCGGAGACCGAGGGCAGGATAGCACAGAAATTTCCGTCTGGCAAGAAGCTTTTCTTGCACTTTGCGAAAACCTGCGGTATAATCATACTTGAAGCAATAGGCCATTATGCCAGGAGGGGTGTGCCGTGGGCGATCTGACGGCGTTTGCAAAATCCAATACCGCCGCGCGCATCCGTGCCGCCGCACAAAGCGGCGCGCTGAGCCACGCGCTCATCCTCACCGGGGGCGCACAGCGGCTCGACGCGGCGCGCTATGCCGCCGCCGCCATGCAGTGCACCGCCGCGCAAAAGCCCTGCCTGCGCTGCGTGCAGTGCCGCAAGGTGGCGGAGGACATCCATCCGGATGTGCTGACCGTACAGGAAAACGAAAAACGTGAGCTGAGCGCCGAGCGCGTGCGCGCCATGCGCAGCGACGTGTTCATCCGTCCCAACGAGGGCGCGCGCAAAGTGTACCTTTTCCCCGACTGCCGCCAGCTCAACGAGAAAGACCAGAACATCCTGCTCAAAACGGTGGAGGAGGGGCCGCCCTACGCGGCGTTTCTGTTCTGCGCGGAAAGCGCGCACGAGCTGCTGCAAACCATCCGCTCGCGCTGTGTAGAGCTCAAGCTCCCGCCGCAGAGCGCCACGCAGGAGGATGAGCGTGCCGACGCGCTGTGCCGCGTGCTGTCCGAGAAAAACGCCGCCAGCCGCGCCGCCTTTCTCTTTGCGCTTGAGAGCAAAAAGCTCACGCGCGATGAGCTTTCCGCCCTTCTCGGCGCTGCGGGCACACGCGTGAGTCAGGCGCTGCTCACGCTTTACGGCGCGTCCTGTCCGCCGCAGGCGCAGGAGCTTTGTGCCCTTCTTGCGCGCAGCCTGAGCAAGCGTCAGCTGATCGGCACGATTGACCTGCTGCAAAATTACCGCAAACAATGTGAATACAACGTCGGCGTAGGCGCGCTTCTCGGCGGCCTCGCCGCGGAATGGGAGGAACTCCTTTGACTGAAGTGATCGGCGTCCGCTTTCGCGGCGGAACAAAAGAATACTATTTCGACCCCCACGGCCTGACCATCGTCCCCGGCGAGGGCGTAATCGTGGAGACGGCGCAGGGCATGGAGTACGCCAGCTGCCTGTCCGGCAACCACACCGTGGATGACAGCGCGGTGGTGCAGCCCCTGCGCGCGGTGGTGCGCGTCGCCACCGAGAACGACCGGCGCACGGTACAGCTGAACCGCCAGCGCGAAAAGGATGCGCTGGGTATCTGCCAGCGCAAGGTGGCAGAACATGGGCTGGAGATGAAGCTCGTGCGCGTGGAGTGCAGCTTCGACGGCAGCAAGATCATCTTTTTCTTCACTGCCGACGGCCGCGTGGACTTCCGCGAGCTCGTGCGCGACCTCGCGGGCACGTTCCGCGCCCGCATCGAGCTGCGCCAGATCGGCGTGCGCGACGAGGCGAAGATGCTTGGCGGCGTAGGCATCTGCGGCCGTCCCTTCTGCTGCGCGCAGTTTCTCGACGACTTTGTCCCTGTGTCCATCAAGATGGCCAAAACACAGAATCTCAGCCTCAATCCCACCAAAATTTCCGGTGCGTGCGGCAGGCTGATGTGCTGCCTGAAAT
>CAYPLM010000220.1:0-2461 GCA_964411575.1 uncultured Oscillibacter sp.
CCCCCCGCTTGGGGTTTCTCCGGCGGGGACTTGGAAGGTGCGCCATGCGCTCACGCCCCCTCCGTTCTGAACCGTATAGATGTCCTTCACCTGCTCCTTGCCGTAGCCGAACTCGCCGGTGTCCACGCTGTTGACCAGCACCTTCACGTCTTTCGCGAGCGTGTAGCCGCTCTTCGGCGTAAAGCTCAGGATCATCCAGTACTTGCCCGCGTCCAGCGTGTTCTCCTTCAGGTCAGTGCCGCCTTCGTAGAAGTTGCTGACATTGTCTTTACTATCCCTGGTATCGCTGGCAGGATTGTGCTTGTAGACATTGCTGACCTTGGTCGTGTACCCCTGATTGCCCGCGTCGAACAGACCCAGCGGGTCGCGGTTCGGGCTCGCAGCGGCTTCGTCGACGGGGACGGGGACGTTGATGGTGCGGATGGTGTTGTCCGCGTCGAAGGTCACCACGAACTGCTTCTGGCCGCCCGTGAGGTGAATCTGCTTGCCGTCGATCTCGACCACGATGTTCTCGCCCAGGCGGGTGGCGCTGTCGTCCGAACCGATCTCCACGAGCGCGCTGTAGGCAACGCCCGGGAGGAACGTGCCGTCCCACCAGAGGGTGCTGCTCGCGTCGTAGCCGGTGATCTCGTCCTTGCCCTTCGCGTTTTTCTGGGTCTTCCACTTGACCTTGGCATCCTCGTCGTCGTCGTACTGGCCGTTCTTGTTCGCGTCCACGAACCAGACCAGCTTGGTCACGTCGACCTTGGCGGCGTTGGCCGCCCTGCCGCCGGAAGTGTCATAGCCGGTGGCGGTCACGGCTTCGGGCTTGGCGGGCGTCTTGCCCTGCTGCGGCGCAAGGCCGGACAGGGTAAGGTAGCCGACGTTGTTGACCTCGCCCACGTCGAAGAAGTACTGGAAGGTGAGGGAGCTGCTGCTGTCTTTGTACGTCGTCCGATCACCGAAATCGAGCAGATGGCCGTTGAGGATGATCTTGCAGTTGGGCGCGAAGTAGTACTTCTTGCCGTTATCTGCGGTATTGCGGTTGGTCACCAGCTGAATTTCATGGAAGTATGTGCCGTTCTCATACTTCTTGCCCACCAGATCGCCAGAGGTCTTGCCGCTCTCTGCCTCTGCGCTCGCCGCATCGGTATACGGCGCACCGGCGGTTTCAGCAGTCGCCTTGCTGACCTCGCTGGAAGACGGCAGGATGATGGACGTGCCGTTCGACGCTTTCACGCCGGACAGGCTGATTACATCCGCTGCCTTGTACTGCGCGTATATCGAAGTGACATAGGGCTCAGTGCCGTCAACGTTGTAGACTTTGATCTTCTCATTGATCTCATCGCCCACGCCGGGTTCGGTGGTGGTGAGAGTGACCACGTCAATGTACTCGGCGTCCTTGTCCTTGACGAACACGTCCTGCGCCAGCTGGAAGTAGGCATTATTGGGGGCAGCGCCTCCATTTCCCGAGTAGAACATCGAGTTGCCGTCGCTCACGCCCCACTTGTCCGCCGTCTTGGTGACCTCGCCGTCGCCGGTCTGGATGGTCAGCTTCACCGCAGAGGTGTTGACCGCATAGTCGGTGTCGTTGAGCTTCGTGAGCGGGTAGCTCTGGCCGTTCGCAAGGTGGAGCTTGTAGACCACGTCGCCCTTGTCGTTGGCGGCGATTACCTTGCTGACATCCGAGTTCGTGCCGTTGGCGCGGTAGACCGGCGCGTAGTTGGTGGAAGACGTGAAGTCAAACGCTTCATTTCCAAGGCTCGCGCCGCAGGTGGCATAGGCCGTGACGATCGGTGCGATGTCCCTGTAGCTATTACCGATCTTATTCTGATAATCCGGCTGCTGGAACTCGACCCTGGTGACCGGCACGCAGACCTTGAAGTAGGTTACAGTCTTCTGGACACTGCCCACCCGCTTCTCACACGCGATGAGAGCCGTGCCGGGCTGCTTGATCGTTGCCTGCACCGCGTTCCCCTTGGCCACATTATCATCCAGAACGATGACGTTGCTGCCTTCCGGCACAGACCAGTTGTATTCGATATTCTGGTTCACGCCGTTAAACTTGGAATCATAGGTCGCGTTCTTGGGATAGTAGTCCGTGGAGAGCGTCACTCTGTTGCTGGCGCTATCAAGGTAGAGCGGGATGGCCTGCGCCTTGGCAGCATCCGCGGTCGTCTGCCCCGCGCCGAGATACTGGCCGTTGGCCACCAGAGCATAGCCCTCAGCTTCCTTCTCGATGGTGACGGTCACTTCGTTGGAGTAGACCTTGTACTTCTTCCAGCCACCTTCTATGCAGTTGACGAAGGCGCGGAAGGTGTACTCGCCGCTGGCGTCGCTCTCATTCTCTACCGCCTCTGCAAGGCTTTCAAACTCGGCCAGAGAGATCGAGAAGCTTGTCGTCTCGCCGTCGCTCTTCATCTGATACGGCCTGCTGTACATGCCGTCGGGATAGCCCTTCATGGAGAACTGCACCGATTCG
>CAYPLM010000221.1:0-2457 GCA_964411575.1 uncultured Oscillibacter sp.
GCCGCTGCCATCGCGCAGGCGGACGAGTTCATCTGCGCCAAGGCCTATGGCTACCACACGCCCGTCACCGAGGGCGGCCACTCGCTCTCCGGCGGGCAGAAGCAGCGCATCTCCATCGCCCGCGCCATCCTCAAGGAGCACGAGATCCTCATCTTTGACGACTCCACCAGCGCGCTCGACCTCAAGACCGAGGCGCAGCTGCATCAGGCGCTGCGCGAGCAGTGCCCGCAGGCGACCAGGATCATCATCGCCCAGCGCATTGCCTCCATCCGGGGTGTCGACCGCATCATGGTGCTCGACAACGGCACGGTCTCTGCCATCGGCACGCACGCGCAGCTGATGGTGAGCTCCGCGCTCTATCGTGACATCTACAACTCTCAGCTCAAGGAAGGAGGCGAGGAGGCATGAGCACCGTGAAGGGCTTTGAGCACCGTCCCGAACAGGCGGCGCAGACATATCAGAAAAGCAGCACTCCCGGCAGGCAGACGCCGCCCACCGTCAACTTCCGTGGCCGTCCCGGCGGGCCGGGGCGCGGCATGGGGCAGACGGTGGAGCACGCCGAAAACCTCGGCGGCACGCTCACGCGGCTGCTGGAATACTTCCGGCAGAGCAAGCGGCTTCTGATCTTCCTTCTGTCAGCCGTGGTGGGCGTCACGCTCGCGGGTCTTGCCGCCCCCTCGCTGCAGGGCACAGCTATCGACGCCATCAAAGAGCGCGCGTGGGACGAGCTGCGAAGCTGCGTCGTGCTTCTGCTTGTGGTGTATCTGGGCAACGTGCTGTTCACGCTGGCGCAGTCGCTGCTGGCAGCGCGCCTGAGCCAGAGCATCACGCGCCAAATGCGCCACGACCTGTTTGAAAAAATCGACCATCTCTCTATTAAATATCTTGACACGCACTCCAACGGCGACGTGATGAGCCGCATGACAAACGACGTGGAAAACGTGTCGAGCACCATCTCCCAAAGCCTCAGCTCGCTGGTGTCGGGCGTGCTGACCATCGTGGGCACGGTAGCCATTATGTTCTACTACTGCTGGCAGCTCACGCTCATCACCATGGTCACGGTGCTTCTGACGCTGCTTGTCACGAAGAAAATGTCCGCCATGATGCGCCGGATCTACCGCCGACGCTCGGCGCTTCTCGGGCAGCTCAATGGCCACTCCGAGGAGATGATCACCGGCTACAAGTCCATTGTGGCATACAACAAGCAGCGCGACGTGATCGACGAGTTCTGCGCCACCTCCGATGAGCTGCGCCGCGTGAGCATCAAAGCTGAGATCCTCGGCGGCTCGATGGGGCCGATCATGAACTGCATCTCCAACATCAGCTTTGTCATCGTGGCGGCCTTTGGCGGGTACTTTGCCTACACGGGGCTCATCACCATCGGCACGGTGTCAGCCTTCATCATCTACGCCAAGCAGTTCTCCCGCCCCATCAACGAGATCGCCCAGCTCTACGGCACCATCCAGACCGCCGTTGCCGGCGCCGAGCGCGTGTTTGCCCTGCTCGACGAGCCCGACGAGGACAACAGCGGCACGCTCGAGCCCGAAAGCCTCACCGGGCGCATCTCCTTCCGGAACGTAAACTTTTCCTATGTGCCCGGCAAACAGGTGCTCTACGACTTCAACCTCGACGTGGAGCCGGGACAGAAGATCGCGCTCGTAGGCTCCACCGGCAGCGGCAAGACCACGGTTGTCAACCTCCTCATGCGCTTTTACGGCGTGGACAGCGGCGAAATTCTGGTCGACGGTGTGAACATCCAGCAGCTGCGGCGCGACTTCCTGCGCAAAAACATCGCCATCGTCCTCCAGGACACGGTGCTCTTCTCCAACACCATCGAAAACAACATCAAGTACGCCGACCTCAACGCGCCGGATGAGGCCATGGTCAACGCCGCCGATATGGCAAGTCTGCGCCGCTTCATCGAGCACCAGCCGGACAAGTACCAGACCTTCCTCAAGCAGGCGGGCGCAAGTCTCTCCCATGGGCAGCGCCAGCTGATGGCCATCGCACGGGCGGTGCTCGCTGACCCGAAGATCCTCATTCTCGACGAGGCCACCTCCTCCGTGGACACGCGCACGGAGAAGAGGATCCAGGACGCCATGGTCCGGCTGATGAAAAACCGCACCAACCTCATCATCGCCCACCGCCTCTCCACCATCCGCGACGCCGACAAGATCGTCGTCATGGATCAGGGGCGCGTGGTGGAAACCGGCAACCACGAACAGCTGCTCGCGCAGAAGGGCAAGTATTATGAGCTCTACATGACGCAGTTCGCCGGGAACCAGACCTGAGGCTTTCAAAAAAGCGGCGTTAGCCGGTTTTTTGAAAATTTTAAAAGCGGCGCTTCCGCTTAGGTGGGTGTTCAAAAAACAGTTTGTGGAGCGTATCGGCATTGATACGCCCCACAAACTGTTTTAATCTGGCAAAGTCCGCAGCCTTGACTCCTTCATAGGGGAG
>CAYPLM010000222.1:0-2426 GCA_964411575.1 uncultured Oscillibacter sp.
AGTCACTGGTGTGGCAATCCGTTCTTTTTCGTGCGGTTCCGAACCAATCCGGTGTGGGAAGCACGGATTCCCACGCCAGTGTGCGAAACTTGCTAGGAATGACGGGGTTCTTTGATACGCTGAACCGCCCGGAGAGCATTCTCCGGGCGGTTTTTGCTCGTTTCCGGCGGCTTTCGCCTCACTGGATCACATGCACGTTCAGGTGCTCATAGGTCATTTTGACGCCGCGGCGGGCGAAGGTTTCGCGCACCTTTTCCTGCACGCCGTAATACACATCCCAGTAATCCTCGGACTTGACCCAGAAGCGCAGCAGGTAGGTGACGCTGCTTTTGCCATACTCAGTGAGATACACCACCGGGGCGGGGTCGTCCTCGATCTGATGGAAGGCGGCGGCAGCGTCGAAAAGCGCGGCTTTCACGGCAGGCGTGGGCGCATCGTATTCGGTGGAATAGCTCAGGTCGATGCGACGGCGGCCAAGCGCGTTGTAGTTGGTGATACGCGCGCTGCAAAGCTCGCTGTTGGGCACATGGATGACCTTGTTGTCGGGCGTGGTGAGCGTGGAGTGGCTCAGGCCGATCACGGCCACCGTGCCGGACGTGTCGCCAAACTCAATGTAGTCGCCCAGCGTAAAGGGCTTGGACACCAGCAGCGTCACGCCGCCGGCGATGTTGGAGAGCGTGGTTTGCAGCGCCAGCGAAATGGCGAGGCCTGCCACGCTTAAAAGCGCGATAAAGCTCGTCATCTCCACGCCCAGCGAGCCGAGCACCACCAGCGCGAGCAGCAGGTACAGCAGAACGCGCAGGCCAGAGAGGAACTGCGCACGCAGCGGGGAGAGCGACTTCGAGCGGTCGAGGAGCCGTGCGCACAGGTGCAGCAGCACGCGCACGAGGGCGAGGCCGATGAGCAGCATCACCAGCGCACGCAGCGCGGTGGAGAGGGTCAGCCCGGCAAGCGCGCTGCCAAAGCTTTCGGTGAGAGAGGAAGCGTCCATGAAAAAGACCTCCGGTTTGCTTTTGTCGCCTGCAGGCGCGGGGCTATCTTAGCACACGGCAAGGCTTTTGACAAGGGAAAGTGTGAAAAATGCAGAGCTTCCTGCATAAATCCGTCCGGGACAATCAGAAACGTAAATAAGCCGCAAGGTTCTTACACGAATGCTACAAAAAAGGACGAGAAAATTTGTGCAGAATTTTTTCGGATTTTTCAAAATTATCATTGATTAAATCTTGATTTTCGTCTATAATCTAAAATGAAGCCTGTATGAGCATCTTTTTCCCATTTTGAAGGATTCCATGCATGAGGAGGCTCATCGGCAAAGAATAAACCGGAACAAAAAAACAGGGAGGGTTTTATCTTGAATAAGGTCATGTCACTGCACGATGCCGTTGCAAAGTACGTCGAAAACGGCGACGTACTCGCCACCGGCGGCTTTACCACCAACCGCAAGCCCTATGCTGCGGTCGCTGAGATCCTGCGCCAGGGTCAGAAGGACTTCATCGTCTACGCCGGTCCCGGCGGCGGCGAGGTCGACATGCTCATCGGCGAGGGCCGCGTGGCGGCTTACATCAACTGCTACACCGCAAACTCCGGCTACACCAACGTGTCCCGCCGCTTCCGCGCGTTCATCGAGCAGGGCAAGCTTACCTACGAGGACTATTCTCAGGACGTTTTGATGCTCATGCTGCACGCCTCTTCGCTGGGTCTGCCGTTCCTGCCCGTGCGTCTGATGCAGGGCAGCGGCCTGATGAAGTATTGGGGCATCAGCGAGGAAAAGCGCGCTCAGATGCCCAAGATGGACGCGCTCAAGTGCGTTGAGATCGACAACCCCATGGTGCCCGGCCAGAAGGTCGTTGCCGTGCCCGTGCCCAAGATCGACACCGCGCTCATCCACGTCCAGCAGGCCAGCCCCGACGGCACCTGCATCATCTGCGGCGACGAGTTCCACGACATCGACATCGCCGTGGCCGCCCGCAAGACCATTGTCACCTGCGAGGAGATCGTCTCCAACGAGTACATCCGCCGCGACCCCACCAAGACCCGCATCTTCGGCGAGTGCGTGCAGGCCGTGGTCAAGGCGCCCTATGGCGCATGGCCCGCGCAGTGCTACGACTACTATGACGACGACGACGCCGCACTGAAGGAGTACGACAAGGCCTCCAAGTATCAGGACGCTGCCGACGCCGTTGCTCAGCTGCAAAAGGCCGCCGTCAAGGCCGCCAAGGCGCTGGAGAAGGCGCCCGAGGACGAAAAGCTCAAGCTCGCCGCCGAGACGGCAGCCAAGGCTGCCGAGCTCGCCGCCAGCGGTGAGAAGATCCCCGAGACCTTCAAGGATTACCTTGACAAGTGGGTCTACGGCTGTGCCGACCAGGCCGCGCTGCTCGACAAGATCGGCGGCAGCCGCCTGATGCGCCTGAAGAACGAGCCGCACC
>CAYPLM010000223.1:0-2384 GCA_964411575.1 uncultured Oscillibacter sp.
GTCGAGACCGGCCATCAGCAGCGCGGCGTAGCAGAAGGAGGGGTTGCAGGTGGCGTCGGGGTTGCGCAGCTCAAAGCGGCGCAGCGCGGGAGACTTGGCATAGGCCGGGATGCGGATGACGGCGCTGCGGTTGCTGGTGGCGTAGCCGACGGTGACGGGCGCTTCAAAGCCGGGCACCAGACGCTTGAAGGAGTTGGTGGAGGGGTTGGTGATGGCGCAGAGGGAGGCGATGTGCTTCAAAAGGCCGCCCATGAACCAGTGCGCCTCGCGGCTGAGGTGCGAATAGCCGTTGTCGTCGGAGAAAACAGGCTGGCCGTCCTTGAGCAGCAGCATATGCACATGCATGCCGCTGCCCGCCTCGCCGTACACGGGCTTGGGCATGAAAGTGGCAGACTTGCCGTACTTGAGCGCGGTGTTCTGGATGATGTACTTGATCATCATCGTCGCGTCGGCCATTTTGGACATCTGGCCGAGCTTGGGCTCCACCTCAAACTGACCGGCGCCGCCCACCTCGGGGTGATGATACTTGATGGGGATGCCCGCCTCTTCCATGTGCAGGCACATCTCGCTGCGGCACTCATAGGTGCGGTCGAGCGGCTTTGCGATGTGGTAGTGCCCCTGCCTGGGCACGATCACGCCCTTGCCGTTGATGTCGCCGTTCCAGTGTGCCTGCTCGGCGTCAAGGCTCATGCCGATCTCGTTGGGCGCGACCTTCCAGGCCACGTCGTCAAACAGATAAAACTCAAACTCCGGCAGGATGAGCATCGTGTCGGCCACGCCGCTGGCCTTCATGTACTCCTCGGCGGCGCGCACGATGTTGCGCGGGTACTGGTCGAGAGGACGGTTGTTGGGGTAGTCGATGATCATCGCGTTGCCGGTCATCGACAGCGTGGGGATCTCGCAGAAGGGATCGACGAGCGCGGTGTCAGGGTCGGGGATGAACACCATGTCGCTCTTTTCCACCACGGCGTAGCCGTAGTTGGAGGCGTCAAAGCCGATGCCGTCGGTGATGGTGGCCTCAGTGAAGCTGCTCGCGGGGATCGTCACATGACGATACTGCCCGTTGATGTCGACCATCTTGAAGTCGACCATCTTGATGTTTTGCTCGCTGATGAGCTGGATGATATCCTGTGCGGTTTTGGCCATGAAATGGATCCTCCTCAAAAGTTGTGCGCAGTCCGCAGGGGCTGCGGAGTTTCTATTTCATATTGTACTACTAAAATTAGAACTTGGCAAGTTAGATATCCTATGCTTTCTGCCAAAAAGCAAAAAATGACAGGGGACGTTCTGTAGGACGTCCCCTGTCACCTTACGCCGCCTGTCCGCCGTCGATGGGCTCGGTCTCGCGGAAGAGCAGCGTGATGCACCAGATGCCCGCCAGACCCACCAGTGTGTAGATCACGCGGCTTACCACGCCTGCCTGTCCGCCGAAGAGAAACGCCACGCAGTCAAAGCCGAACAGCCCTACGCTGCCCCAGTTGAGCGCGCCCACCACGGTCAGCGCGAGGGCGACCTTGTCAACGATCATGAAATGACCCTCCTTTTTTGTTCCTGCGCCCAGTGTGCCCGCGCGGCACAGGGATTATTCAAAAAGCTGATGACCTGTTATGAGAAATAAATTTTCGAAATTCGCTGCGCAAACGGTTGCAATTTTTTGGTGGGTATGTATAATAATGATATCATGCTTAGGAGGAAAACTACCATGAACGATACCTTCCAGAAGCTCGGCTTCTATCCCGCCGATATCCTGCTGCCCAAAAACGCCGATATGAGCAAGTGGGCGGTCGTCGCGTGCGACCAGTTCACCTCTGAGCCGGAGTATTGGCAGCGCGTGGAGAACACCGTGGGCAGCGCGCCGTCCACCCTGCGCCTGATCCTGCCTGAGGCCAACCTCAAAGCACCCAACGTCGACGAGCTCATCGGCGACATCAACGCTTCGATGGACAAGTATCTCAGCGAGGGCGTGTTCGAAACGCTGAAGGATTCTCTCATCTATATCGAGCGCGGCCAGAGCGACGGACGCATCCGTCACGGCCTGATCGGCATGGTCGACCTTGACCAGTACGACTTCACCCCCGGCAGCGGCGCGCTCATCCGTGCCACCGAGGGCACCGTGCTCGACCGCATCCCGCCCCGCGCCCGCGTGCGCCGCAACGCTCCCATCGAGCTGCCCCATGTGATGCTGCTGATCGACGACCCGGATAAGACCGTCATCGAGCCGCTCACCGCTGCTGCCGACGGCATGGAAAAGGTCTACGACTTTGACCTGATGGAAAACGGCGGCCACATCCGCGGCTTCAAGCTCTCCGACGCGCAGATCGACGGTGTGGCCGCAGCGCTGCTGGGTCTGACGAGCGACGAGGCGATGGAGAAGAAGTATGGCG
>CAYPLM010000224.1:0-2365 GCA_964411575.1 uncultured Oscillibacter sp.
TCCTTTCTTTTCCAGACTGTCCAACAATCCCAAAACCGTAGGGTGCGTAATTACACACTCCTTTTCGATATCCACAATTCGCGCACTGTGTGTTTGTTGCATATACAAAAATTTTAACACTCTACATTGAGATGCTGTCAGATTGTACTCTGCCAAAATCGGATTGGCCATTTTGTCAAATTCAATTGATGCCGTTTTTATTAAAACTGCAATTCTCTTCGTGTTCATATTACCTCCCCCGGTTTTCTGTAGCATCCTACCAATTATACGTAGGATGCTACTTCTTGTCAAGAATATAAAATATAGGCAAGGGTTTGAGGGGAAAAAAACGGACTACTGAATTGACATTGTATCAAAACAGTAGTCCGTTTGTGGTGCGGGCATGGGGACTCGAACCCCAACGCCGGAAGGCACGAGAACCTAAATCTCGCATGTCTGCCAATTCCATCATGCCCGCGGATATTTTGTTAAGTGAAGCGCCTCTGTACCGCCGTGGTTTTCAGTATAGCACGCGAAGGCGGGCTTGGCAAGGCCGAAATTTTGCAAAGGCGTCAAATCGGTGCGTGCTGCAGCATAGAGTAGAGCGAGGTGATCGCATGGAAGAACACATTGCTCTGCTCGGCGGCGACGCGCGGCAGGCTGCGCTTGCGCGCCTTCTGGTACGCGACGGGCACAGCGTGCACACATGGGGGCTGGCGAACGCGCCGGGCGCGGTGGAGCTGGCCGACGCGGCAGACGCTGCGCGCGTGATCCTGCCCACGCCACTTTCACGCGCCGGGCTGCTGAGCGGAACGGAGCTGCCGCTGAGTCGGCTCTGGCCGCTGCTCGCGCCGTCTCAGCGCATCTACGCGGGCGGCATCCGGCCGTCAGACAGCGCGGCAGCAGCGGCGCATGGCCTGACGCTTTGCGACTGCTTTGCGCGTGAGGAGCTGAGCGTGCGCAACGCTGTGCCCACGGCGGAGGGTGCGCTGGAGGCTGCGATGTCGCATCTGCCCGTCACGCTGCACGGCACGCCGTGCCTGGTGGTGGGCTTTGGCCGCATCGGAAAGCTGCTGGCACACCGGCTGCACGGCATGGGCGCGGAAGTGACGGTGAGCGCGCGCAAGCGCAGCGACCTTGCGTGGATCGACGCCTTCGGTTACCGCGCGCTGCGCACCGACGCGCTGAACGGGCGGCTGGGGCAGTTTCGCGTGCTGTTCAACACGGTGCCGCACCGCCTGTTTGACGCGGCGGCGCTGACACAGACAACAGCAGACTGCCTGCTCATCGAGCTGGCCTCCGTGGACGGCTTTGACGCTGCGGCGGCGCAGGCGCTGGGGCGCACGCTGGTATACGCGCGGGGGCTGCCGGGCAAAACCGCGCCCGAGACGGCGGCGCGCGCCCTGCGCGACACCCTGTATCAAATTTGGAGGGAAGAGGAATGAGGATCGGATTTGCCTTTTGCGGCTCGTTTTGCAGCCATGCGGCGGTGCTGCGGGTGTACGAAGCGCTCGCGCAGCAGCACGAGCTTGTGCCCATCGTGTCCGAGCGCGCCGCGTCCTACGACACGCGCTTTGGCACGGCGGTGGAGTTTTTGCAGCGCGTGGAGACCATTGCCGGGCGGCGCGCCATCCGCACCATCACCGAGGCCGAGCCGTTCGGCCCACAGGGGATGGCGGAGGTGCTGGTCATCGCGCCCTGCACAGGCAACACGCTCGCGCGCCTCGCCCACGGCGTGAGCGACGGAGCCGTGACCATGGCTGCCAAATCGCACCTGCGCAACGGCCGCCCGGTGGTCATCGCGCTGTCGAGCAACGACGCGCTCAGCGCCTCCGCGCCCAACCTCGCGGCGCTTCTCGGGCGCAGGAACTACTACTTTGTCCCCTTCGGGCAGGACGACCCGGAGAAAAAGCCCACCTCGCTCGTGGCAGACTTCTCGCGCATCCCCGAAACGATCGACGCCGCCCTCTCCGGCCGCCAACTCCAGCCGCTGCTGCTGTGAGAGACTTTTTAACATGCTGAAAAGCGCCGGGAAGCATCCGCTTCCCGGCGCTTTTGATGTAACAGACTCTCCGCTTAGCCGACGTAGTTGACGGTAACGTTGGTCAGGCCGCCGTTGGCGGGGTTGGCCATTTCGGAGTTGTTATCGATGGCGATCTCGCCGTTGAGGACCTTGTTGTACAGAGCCTCATAGTCGGCGACGGTGAAGTTGGTCATGGACCAGGTGGCGGTGGGCAGAGCGACCGCGTTCTCGGCAACGCCGAGGGAGGTGCCCTTGCCGCCGATCTCGGCGAAGGTGCCGTCATAGACCTTGGCGATGGCCCACTCGGTAGCGTCGGCCAGACCCTTCATCGCAGAGGTGACGACGGTCTCAGACTCGCTGGAC
>CAYPLM010000225.1:0-2354 GCA_964411575.1 uncultured Oscillibacter sp.
CGGCGGAAAGCCCGACAGCGCCATGGGCGGCGGCACCGAGCTGACCAAGGTGGACGACGCGCTGGCAGCCGTGGACGATTTCGTGCTGAACGTCGTAAAATAAACAACAGAAAGGAAACGGCTTATGAAAAACGATTGTCTCTTCTGTGCCATCGCGGCGGGCGAGATCCCGTCGAACAAAGTCTATGAGGACGAGCTGTGCTACGCCTTTTACGACATCGCCCCCCAGGCGCCCGTGCATTTTCTGGTGATCCCCAGGGAGCACATCGCCTCGGTGGCGGGCGTAAACGCGGAAAACAGCGCCGTCGTGGCGCACCTGTTTGAGGTCATCGCGCAGGTGGCGCGCGAGCTGGGGCTGGAGAGCTACCGCGTGGTCTCCAACATCGGCGATCAGGCGGGACAGAGCGTGAAGCATCTGCACTTCCATGTGCTCAGTGGCCGCGACATGACCTGGCCTCCGGGTTAACGTCTCCCCACCGCACTCCCATAAAAGCAAAAAACAAGGGCTGCTGCAACATATGTTGCAGCAGCCCTTGTGACTGTCAATGAAGCGTCATTGCGTCGCGGGTGCAAATCTGCCGCGCCCTCTCAGTCGCCCCGGTTATCCCCTGCGGCAGGTGAGCGCGCCGTTCTGCTCGTCAAGCACGAGCGTGCTGCCGGTGGGCATGTCACCGCGCAGAATTTCTCTTGCGATGAGCGTCTCCGCCGCGCTTTGCAGGTATCGCTTGAGCGGGCGTGCGCCGTACACGGGGTCGAAGCCGCGCTCGATGATCAGCGCACGCGCCGCGTCCGTGACTTCAAGCCTGAGCGTCTTGTCGGCAAGGCGCTTTTTCAGCCCCTGCATCAGAATGTCGATGATGCCGCCGAGGTTTTCCTTAGTGAGCGGCTTGAAGAGCACGATCTCGTCCAGCCGGTTCAAAAACTCCGGGCGGAAGGCGCGGCGCAGCTCGCTCAGCACAGCCTCGCGGGCGCTCTCGTCGATGCTGCCGTCGGCGCGGATGCCGCCGAGCAGCTCGGACGAGCCGAGGTTGGAGGTAAGGATGATGATGGTGTTTTTGAAGTCCACCGTGCGCCCCTGCGAGTCGGTGATGCGGCCGTCGTCGAGGATTTGCAGCAGGATATTGAACACGTCCGGGTGTGCCTTTTCCACCTCGTCGAAGAGCACCACGCTGTAGGGCTTGCGGCGCACGGCCTCGGTGAGCTGGCCGCCCTCGTCGTAGCCCACATAGCCCGGAGGCGCGCCAATGAGGCGCGAGACGGAGAACTTCTCCATATACTCGGTCATATCGATGCGCACAAGGTTGTGCTCGTCGTCAAACAGGCACTCGGCCAGCGACTTGGCGAGCTCGGTCTTGCCCACGCCCGTGGGGCCGAGGAAGAGGAAGCTGCCGATGGGGCGCTCCGGGTCAGCAATGCCGGCGCGCGAGCGCTGGATGGCCTCGCTGACAAGGCGCACGGCCTCGTCCTGCCCGATGACACGCCTGTGCAGGATGTCCTCAAGGCGCAGCAGCTTTTCGCGCTCCCCCTCCATCAGGCGGCTGACGGGGATGCCCGTCCACTTGCCCACGATGTCGGCGATCTCGTTTTCGGTGACGGTGTCGTGCACGAGGGTGGAGTCGCCCGCGTGCTGCTCGGCGGCAGCCTCGGCCTCGCGCAGCTGCCGTTCCAGCTGCGGCAGGTCAGAGTATTTGAGCTTGGCGGCCTTTTCGTACTCCAGCGCGGCCTGTGCGCGCTCAATGTCGCCGTGAAGCTGCTCGAGCTGCGCCTTGAGCTCCTTTACGCGCTCCACACCGCCCTTTTCCGCCTCCCAGCGGGACTTCATGGCGTTGAACTGCTCCTTCTCGTCGGCCAGCTCACGGCCAAGCTGGGCAAGGCGTTCCCGCGAGAGCTGGTCGTCCTCCTTTTTCAGCGCCATCTCTTCGATCTCCTGCTGCATGATGCGCCGGCGCAGGTCGTCAAGCTCGGCGGGCATGGAGTCAATCTCCGTGCGGATCATCGCGCACGCCTCGTCCACCAGATCGATGGCCTTGTCGGGGAGAAACCGGTCGGTGATATAGCGGGCGGAGAGCGTGGCAGCGGCGACAAGGGCGTTGTCGTGGATGCGCACGCCGTGATAAATTTCGTAGCGCTCCTTCAGGCCGCGCAGGATGGAGATCGTGTCCTCCACCGTGGGCTCGTCCACCTGCACGGGCTGAAAGCGGCGCTCGAGCGCGGCATCCTTTTCGATATACTGGCGGTACTCGTCCAGCGTGGTCGCGCCGATACAGTGCAGCTCACCGCGTGCGAGCATGGGCTTGAGGAGGTTGCCCGCGTCCATGCTGCCCTCGGTCTTGCCCGCGCCGACGATGGTGTGC
>CAYPLM010000226.1:0-2339 GCA_964411575.1 uncultured Oscillibacter sp.
ATGTTCTCGCCGGAAGCGAGCATGGTGGGGATGATGTTCTTGCCGAAGTCGTTGGAGGAGGCGGGGTCAGCCGCGTCGGAGAGCAGATACGCGCGCAGCTTCTTCCATGTGAAGATGTAAATGCCCATGGAGGCAAGGTTGCTCTTGGGCACCTTGGGTTTTTCCTCAAATTCGACGATGGTGTCCTCGCTGTCGACGTTCATGATGCCAAAGCGGGAAGCCTCATCCCAGGGCACCTCCATCACGGAGATGGTGCAGTCGGCCTCGGTGCGCTTGTGGTGGGCGAGCATGTCGGCGTAGTCCATCTTGTAGATGTGGTCGCCGGAGAGCACAAGAACGTACTCCGGGTCGTACATATCAACAAAGCCGACGTTCTGGTAAATGGCATCCGCCGTGCCCTTGTACCAGCTTGCCCCGGCGGCGGACTGGTAGGGCGGCAGGATGTGCACGCCGCCGTCGTCATGGTCGAGATCCCAGGGCTGGCCGCTGCCGATGTAGGCGTTGAGCTCGAGGGGGCGATACTGCGTGAGCACGCCTATGGTGTCGATGCCGGAGTTTGCGCAGTTGGAGAGGGGAAAGTCGATGATGCGGAACTTGCCGCCGAACGGAACGGCGGGCTTTGCCATGCGCTCTGTGAGGACGTACAGGCGGCTTCCCTGTCCTCCGGCGAGCAGCATGGCAACGCACTCTTTTTTCATGTGGTCTCCTCCTTTTATATAAATGATGAATGGATCGACGCTTTGAGAAAAACGCTTTTGTTTCGGCAGGGTCAGCGCTGCGGTGGGCTGCAAGCCTTCTCAAAAAAGCGGCGTCAGTCGTTTTTCGAAAGGCCCTCGAGCCTACCCTCCCCGCGCAGGTACACGGCGGCGAAGGGCGGGATACGCAGCGTGACAGACTGCTCCTTCCCGTGCGAGGGGATGCGCTGCGTGGACACAAAGCCGTTGCGGTACGCTCCCGTGCCGCCAAACTCCTGTGCGTCGGTGTTGAGCATCTCGCGCCAGCGGCGGCGGTCGGTCACACCCACGCGGTAATCCTCGTGCGGCTCGGGCGAGAAGTTGACCGCCACCAGCAGCTCGCGCCCCTTGCGGTCGCGGCGCAGAAAGACGAGGACGTTGTTGTGGTTGTCATCGGCGACCAGCCACTCAAAGCCGTCCCAGCTGCTCTCCTGCTCCCACAGCGCGGGCGTTTTGAGATAGAACTGATTGAGCGCGGCAAAGCACGCGTGCTCGCGCCGCTCGTTTTCGTTGTCAAGAAGATACCAGTCGAGCTGACCCTTGAAGTCCCACTCGTGCCACTGTCCCAGCTCAGCGCCCATGAAGGTGAGCTTTTTGCCGGGGTGCGCCAGCATCCAGGCCATAAATGCCCTCACCTGCGCCAGCGCGCGCCAGTCGTCGCCGGGCATTTTGCCGCGCAGACTGCCTTTCATGTACACCACCTCATCGTGCGAGATGGGCAGGATGAAGTGTTCGGAAAAGGCGTACATCATTGAGAACGTGACGTCCTTGTGGTGGAACTGACGGAACCACGGGTCGAGCTTGAGATAGTGGCACGCGTCGTTCATCCAGCCCATGTTCCACTTGAAGTGGAAGCCCAGGCCGCCCTCCTCCACGGGAGCTGTGACCAGCGGCCAGGCGGTGGACTCCTCGGCGATCATCATGGCGTTGGGGGCGAGGGCGCGCACGGCAGAGTTGAGCGTGCGCAGAAAGTCTATGGCCTCCAGATGCTCATGCCCGCCGTGGCAGTTGGGCGTCCACTGCCACGCGCTGCGGCCATAGTCAAGGTAGAGCATCGACGCCACTGCGTCCACGCGCAGGCCGTCGAGGTGGTATTCCTTCAGCCAGAAGCACGCCGATGAGAGAAGGAAGCTCCTCACCTCGCCGCGCCCGTAGTCGAACACGCGCGTGCCCCAGCCCTCATGCTCACGGCGGTGCGGGTCGGCATATTCATAGCAGGCGGTGCCGTCAAAATCAATCAGGCCGTGCGCGTCCTTGCAGAAGTGCGCCGGCACCCAGTCGAGCACCACGCTCACGCCGTTCTGGTGCAGCGTGTCCACAAGGTACATAAAGTCATGGGGCGTACCGTGGCGCGAGGTGGGGGCAAAGTAGCCCGTGCACTGATAGCCCCACGAATCGTCAAGCGGATACTCTGTGATGGGCATGAGCTCCACACAGTTGTAGCCCATTTCCTTCACATAGGCTGCCAGACGGTCGGCGAGCGTGCGGTAGTCCAGAAATACGCCGTTCTCTCCGCGCTGCCACGAGCCAAGGTGTACCTCATAGATGTTGAGCGGGCGGTCGAGCGGCGGTTTTTTGGCGCGGCAGAAAGACGCGTCGCCCCAG
>CAYPLM010000227.1:0-2319 GCA_964411575.1 uncultured Oscillibacter sp.
TCTCCGAAGCGCCCAGCCACGGCAAGCCCATCACCGCCTACGACCGCAGCTCCCGCGGCGCGGAGGCGTACACCGCCTTTGCGCAGGAGTTTCTGCGCCACAATCCCTGATCCCAACGGAAAGGAGCGAACTTATGGCTACTTCACCGCGCGGCCTCGGCAAGGGGCTCGACTCCCTTTTCGGCGAGCTTCCGCCCGATAACCCGATCGCCGACAGCCTGTACCTTCCCATTTCAAAAATCGAGCGCTGCGCCAGCCAGCCGCGCAAACACTTTGACGAAGAAGCGCTGCAGGAGCTGGCTGACTCCATCCGCGAGCACGGTGTCATCCAGCCGCTCACGGTGCGCAAGCTCTCCTCCGGGTACTACCAGATCATCGCCGGTGAGCGCCGTTGGCGCGCCGCTCGCCTGGCCGGTCTGCAGGAGGTGCCCGCCGTAGTCATTGAGGCGGACGACCGAAAGGTCATGGAACTCTCGCTGATCGAAAACCTCCAACGCGAGGATCTCGACCCCATCGAAGAGGCCGAGGGCTATCGTACGCTCATCGACAGCTACCACATGACGCAGGAGGAGGCCGCCGAGCGCGTGGGCAAATCGCGCAGCGCCGTGGCCAATAGTCTGCGCCTGCTGGGACTCAAAGGCGAGGCGAGGCAGCTGCTTGAAAGCGGCGCGCTGTCCGCCGGGCACGCCCGCGCCCTGCTGCCGCTGGACGAAGCGCGGCAGAAGAAGGCCGCCGCGCAGGTGGTCGCCGAGGAGCTGAGCGTGCGCCAGACCGAAGCGCTGGTCAAGCGTCTGCTCACCGAAAAGGCAGAGCCGCCGCGCCGCGCGCAGGGTGTCGACTATGCCGAAGCCGCCGCGCGTGAGCTCAGCGAGACCATTGGGCGCACCTGCCGCATCGTCAGCGGCAAGCGCAAGGGACGTGTCGAGCTGGAATTCTACGGAGTGGACGATCTCAACGCGCTTTTGGACGCGCTCTCCGCCATCCGCACCGCCAGGGGGAACGCACAATGACCGATTTTATCCACGAACAGCCCAAGGATCACACCGCGTCCCCGCCGGAAAAACCCACCACGCCCAAGGAGCGCCAGCGCAAGGTATACGTCTATGTGGCAATTTTGTTCACGGCGGCCTTCGTACTGATTTTGTGGTCGTTTCTGATGACACACCGCTCCAACCAGCAGGTGCTCGACCAGATGAAGGGCAGCACCAACTTCCTGCAAAGCACGCTCGCCCAGAACGACGCGCTCGAAGAGGAAAACGACGCCCTGAGCAGCGAAAACGACGCGCTGAAAGCACACATCGCGCAGCTTGAGAAGGCGCTGAGTGCGTCAGAGAGCAGCGCGGCGCAGCAAAGCGCCGAGGCGCAGCGCGAAAACGAGGCGCTTGCGCAGCAATCGCTGCACCTTTCCTACCTTACTGAAGCCTACGCCCTGCACGACGCGGGCGACAACGACGCTGCGCTTGCCATGCTCAAGCTCATCTCCCCGGCGCATCTGCCCATGTACGACGAGGGCGAAGCGCTCCCCTCCCCCGTCACCGCCTATCTCGCGCTCTACCGAGAGCTCACCAACGAATAATAACTGTTTCACGTGAAACACGACTTGATAGAAGAGGTAAACCGCCATGCTTGATATTCGTTTTATCCGCGAAAATCCCGACGCCGTGCGGGAAAACATCAAAAAGAAGTTTCAAGACGCCAAGCTCCCCCTCGTGGATGAGGTGCTCGAGCTCGACGGCAAAAAGCGCGCTGCCATCACCGAGGCCAGCGAGCTGCGCGCCGCGCGCAATGCGCTGAGCAAAAAAGTGGGCATGCTGATGGGACAGGCGAAGAAGGATCCCAGCAAGCTCGCCGAGGCCGAGGAGGTCAAAGCGCAGGTAAAGGCGCAGGCCGAACGTCTGAGCGAGCTGGAAAAGCTCGAGGTCGAGTACGAGGAAAAGCTGCATCGCATCATGCTGCAAATCCCCAACATCATCGACCCCAGCGTGCCCATCGGCCCGGACGACAGCGCCAACGTTGAGGTGCAGCGCTTCGGCGAGCCCAAAACGCCCGACTTCCCCATCCCCTACCACACCGAGATCATGGAGCGCTTTGACGGCGTAGACATGGACGCAGCGGGGCGCGTCTCCGGCGCGGGCTTCTACTATCTGCTCGGCGACATCGCGCGGCTGCACGAGGGCGTGCTGGCCTACGCGCGCGACTTTATGATCGACAAGGGCTTCACCTACTGCATCCCGCCGTTTATGATCCACGGCAACGTCGTCGAAGGCGTGATGAGCCAGACCGACATGGACGCCATGATGTACAAGATCGAGGGCGAGGA
>CAYPLM010000228.1:0-2317 GCA_964411575.1 uncultured Oscillibacter sp.
CGGCGCGCCTTGGCGACCATCTCTTCGATGTGGGTGGGGTGGATGCGCCCGTCGGCAATGAGCTTTTCGAGCGCGAGACGCGCGACCTCGCGGCGCACCGGCTCGAAGCAGGAGACGGTGATGGCCTCGGGCGTGTCGTCGATGATGAGGTCAACGCCGGTGAGCGTTTCGATGGTGCGGATGTTGCGGCCCTCACGGCCAATGATGCGGCCTTTCATCTCGTCATTGGGCAGGGGAACCACACTGACGGTGATCTCGGCGGCATGATCGGCGGCGCAGCGCTGGATCGCGGAGGCGATCACCTCGCGCGCGTACTGATCGGACTCTTCCTTCATGCGCGCCTCCACCTCTTTGATCTTGAGGGCGGTTTCGTGCGTGACCTCGGACTCGACCTGCGCGATGAGGTACTTCTTCGCGTCGTCGGCGGTGAAGCCGGAGATGCGCTCGAGCATCTCGGTCTGGCTGCGCTTGATAATCTTGATCTCTTCGGTTTCCTTATCGATCGCGGCGTGCTTCTGGTTGAGCGCGTCCTCGCGGCGCTCGATGGCGTCGGTCTTGCGGTCGATGTTTTCTTCCTTCTGCTGCAAACGGCGTTCCTGCTTCTGCAGGTCGCTGCGGCGCTCCTTTTCTTCCTTCTCGTATTCCTTGCGGGCGCGAAGAATCTCCTCCTTCGCCTCCAGCGTGGCCTCGCGCTTTTTGCTTTCAGCGCTCTTGATGGCCTCGTTGATGATGCGCAGGGCTTCGTCCTCGGCGCTGGCGATCTTTTCGCGGTCGCTCTTCGCCTTTTTGTTACGGGCAAGAATACAAGCAAGGATGCCAAGGACCAGACCCGCAGCCACACCGATGGCAAGGCTGGTTAAATCCATTTGGTTCCTCCTGTTTGTGTTGATAAGGCGCGGGGGCAAATTGAATCAATAAACGGGAGATTCCCCTCTCTCCCCTCCATAAATCCACATGCTATTGTATCGCGTTTCCCGCCGCCTGTCAAGAAGAATTCATATGAGGATATACGCCGCGGCGGCGTAGCCGAGCGTATCGCCGTAGCGCACGCTGTACCACCCCTCCCATTCGCCCAGCACCGTCACGCTGCTTCCGTCCGGCATGCGCGCGAGCATCGCGCCCTCCACGCCCGGATAAGCGCGCAGACGCAGCGGTGCGCCACCGGTCGCCACCGCGCCGGTCACGGCGGCGCGCGGGTAGACGAACGGCAGGCCGAAATAGCCCACCACGCCGCGCGCGAGCGCCTGTGCGATAGCGTCGAGGTTATTTTCCACCCAGCGCGCGTCGTCGGCGTTGTCGTGGTAGCCCAGCTCTGCCAGCACCGACGGGAAGCGCGGACGGCGCACCTCGCCGAGCGTCGTGGTGGGGGCCGTGCGCACGAGCTCAGGCAGCGGGTACACGCGTTTGAGTTCGTCGGACAGCAGCGCAGCAAGGCGCTGTCCGTTGACGCTGGTGGGGTAGTAAAAGACGATCACGCCGCGCTCCTGCCCCTCGCGCCCGGCCCCGGCAGCGTTGGAGTGCAGGGCGAGGTACGCGTCAAAGCCGCCGAGGCGGTTGGCCTGCGCGATGGACGAGGCAGCGGTCATGTCCGGCATGTTGCGCACATAGGCGACGGTGTTGGCGGTGAGATAGGGTTCAAGCGCATCGGCGAGCAGATTCATCCAGTATTCCTCACTGCCGCTGCCGGTCACATAGGGGTTGGACTCCTGCGTGGAGGGCGAGAGATACAGCTTTTGCATAAAAAAACCTCCCATCAACGCATTATATGCGTTGATGGGAGGCTGTTATGCAGGGGTGGAGCGCGTTAAGAAGGGGTTAGGCGACAGCCTTCTCCTTCTTGTTCTCCATGTACTGCAGCGCAAGGATCGCCGCGAGGATGACATAACCAGCAACGTCAGTCACGACACCGGGGATGACCATCAGCAGACCGCCGATGGCGAGCACGATGCGGGTGATTATGTTCATGTTGCGGGTGAGGTAACCAGCGAGCGCGGCAGCGATGGCCAGCATGCCGACCGTAGCGGAGAAGATGACCATGATGACTTCGAACACCTGGATGTTGTCGCCGACGAAGATCATGATGGGGTTATACGCGAACACATAGGGGATGAGGAACGCGGCGATGGCCAGCTTGGTGGCGTTGAGCGCGGTCTTCATCGGGGGAGCCTTGGCGATGGCGGAGCCGGCATAGGCGGCCAGCGCGACGGGCGGGGTGATGTCGGCGACGATACCGAAGTAGAAGCAGAACATGTTGGCCGTGAGGATGTGCATACCCATGCCGTTGACCAGAATGGGGGCGCAGGTGGAGGCCATGATG
>CAYPLM010000229.1:0-2266 GCA_964411575.1 uncultured Oscillibacter sp.
GAATGCGCATGCCGAGGTTCGACATGCCGATCTCGTAGGTGTCCGGGAAGCAGAAGGCGATGCGCGTGTCCACCGCCGAAAGGTCTTTATGCACCGCGCCGTACTCGCCGCCGACGTAGCGCGCTGGCTTCTGCACACGCGGCAGGATGCGTTCCAATCGTTTGTCCACAGGGTTCGTTCTCCTTTGTGTCGTTGGACAGTCAAAAAATGGGAAAGGCTGTCCTCTCCCCTATTCTACACGCTTACGCGCGGTTTCGCAAGTCCGATTTGCACGATACTGCTGCAAACCAGCCCCAACGCCGCAAAAAGGAACAGCCACCCTCCGCCGCTGAGCGTGAGGCGCAGCGCCAGCGCCAGCACCACCAGCGCGCAGCCCAGCCCCACTGAGACCGCCACGGCATCGCCCGCAGCCGGGCCGCCGAAATACGCCGCAACGAGATACAGCGCCCGTGCTCCGTCCAGCGGCGCGCAGAGCAGCAGATTGAACGCGCCCAGCAGCACATGCGCCCCGGCGTGCAGATAAAGCGTCGGCGCGTCAAGCCCGCGTGCCGCCGCACCCAGCAGCAGCGCGCAGAGAAGATTTGCCGCCGGGCCTGCCAGCGTGACAGCCAGCTCGCGCCCATAGCTGAGCGTATCAAGCCCTGGCGCGCGAAGCTCGGCGCCCAGCGCGCTCAGGGAAAGAGACTCTGTGCGCACCCCGAAAAGGCGCAGCAGAAGAAGATGCCCCAGCTCGTGGCACACTGCCGCCAGCAGCACCGCCAGCACCGTTTCCACCGGCGACACCAATACTGCCGTGCCCAGCAGCAGCCAGAAGCCCGCGCCCACGCGCACCCGCCCCACGCTCATGGCAGATAATGCGCGGGGTCGAGATACGCCGCGCCGTCGTGCACCTCAAAGTGGAGATGTGCGCCCGTGGCGTTGCCCGTGCAGCCCACCGCGCCCAGCCGTTCGCCCAGGGCGACCTGCGCGCCGGAGGAAGCGAAGATGGCGCTGCAGTGGGCGTAGAGCGTTTCCGTGCCGTTTTCGTGCAGCACGGTGAGATATTTGCCCAGCAGCACGCTCTCGGCCACCACGCCCACGGTGCCGTCGGCAAAGCAGAGGATGTCCGTGCCCTCGGGCGCGGCAAGGTCAACGCCCCAGTGGAAGCTCTCGCCCGCGCCGTTCGGGTCGTCGCGCCAGCCGAAGGCGCTTGTCAGCGTCCCCTCGCCAAGCGGCGCAGCATAGGCAAAGCCCAACTCACGCGCCTCGCTCACCGCACCGTTGGGAAGCTCTTTTTGCGGTGAAAACACGCTCACCGTCGTGGCGGCCGGCTGCGCGTCCTCGTCCCCGCCGCCAAATACGGCGGTGTACGCCTCGCCCAGCGTGTCCTCCCCCGCCACCGCGCGTCCCACGGCGGAAAAGGCCGCCGTAAAGTCGGCGTCACGCACCAGCCACTGCCCCAACGTGCTGCGCTCAAGCTCCAAATGCCCCGGCAGCAGCAGTTTGAGCGCCGTGAGCAGCACAAAAAGCGCCGCGCATACTGCCGTCTGGCGGAACACGCGCGGCATGCGCTCTCGTCTATCGCTGCGCTTTGCCCTGCGGCGCATGGCACTTTTCATCGTTTGCAGGCGTGTCCTGTTGGTCATCCCGTCACCCTCCCTGTGCATATCTTTCGCCTTAGATTATGCACGCCGGAGGCAAAGCATACCGGGATCTTGCCTGTAAAAAAAAAGGCCCCCGCCTCGGGCGGCGGGGGTCCTTTAAGGAGCGTCTTTTGCGCTCAGGTCGACCTGGTGGCGCAGCAGGCTCATTGGCGGCACGGCGCAGGGCAGCTTCATGGTAAAAAGCATCTGGGGATTTCGCGGTGTGACGACGGGGAAGCCCTCGGCGTCGCGCATCTCGCCTGCGCGGAAGCGCACGGGGCGGCAATCGGGGCCGACAAGCTCAAGCTCGTCGCCCTCGGTGAACTTGTTGCGCAGCGACAATGTGGCGTTTCCGCTGGCGTCGCAGTCGGTGACAAGGGCAACCACCTGCCAGTCACGGATGTAGCGGGAGTTTTCAAAGTACTGCCCCGGCTGGCCGAAATAGAAGCCCGTGGAGTAGTGCCGGTGGCTCACATGCTCCACCTCGTCGCGCCAGACAGGGTCGAGCGGAACACCTGCGGCGGCGGCATCGATGCCGTGGCGATAGGCGGCAGTGACCACGGCGGCATAGTACGCCGACTTCGCGCGCCCCTCGATCTTCACGCAGTCCACCCCCGCGCTATGAAGATCAGCAAGATGGTCGA
>CAYPLM010000230.1:0-2248 GCA_964411575.1 uncultured Oscillibacter sp.
TCGAGCAGGGCGTTGCGTGGCGTGAGGGCATCTGCCGCGACAACAAGGTCGACGGCGTGCTTGTGCACTACAACCGCTCCTGCAAGCCGTGGTCTGGCTATATGGCTGAGATGCAGCGCCGCTTCACCAAGGATCTCGGCGTGCCCTGCGCCGGCTTTGACGGCGACCAGGCCGACCCGCGCAACTTCAACGAGGCGCAGTACACCACGCGTGTGCAGGGCCTTGTCGAAGCCATGGAAGCCAACAAGAAGAATTAAGGAGGGCGCGAAAAATGAGTATTGAAGCTTATGTGAACCAATTTTCCGCCATCGCCGCCGACCCCAAGGGTCAGCTCAAGGCTTATAAGGCCGCAGGGAAGAAGTGCATCGGCGTGATGCCCTACTATGCTCCCGAGGAGCTGGTCTATGCCGCCGGGATGATGCCCTTTGGCATGTGGGGCAGCAACGATAAGACCATCCAGCGCGCCAAGGAATACTGCGCCACCTTCTACTGCACCATCGCCCAGCTCGACCTTGAGATGCTGCTCGACGGCACCATGGATCTGCTCGACGGCGTTATCACTCCCACCATTTGCGACACGCTGCGCCCCATGAGCCAGAACATCCGCGTGGCTATGAGCGAGAAGCTGCCCTGCATCTTCCTTGCCCACCCGCAGAATCGCTTCGCCGACTTCGGCAAGCAGTTCTGCCTCGACCAGTACACCAACGTCAAGGTCGAGCTCGAGAAGATCGCCGGTCATGAGATCAGCGACGAGGATATCCGCGCCGCCATCAAGGTCTACAACAAGTCCCGTGCCGCCCGCCGCGCCTTCGTCAAGCTCGCCAGCGCCCACTGCGACGTCATCGACGCCATCAGCCGCTCCGCCGTGCTCAAGGCCGCGTGGTTCATGGACAAGGCCGAGTACACCGAAAAGCTCGAAGCCCTCAACGCCGAGCTTGCCGCGCTGCCCGAGGCCAAGTGGAACGGCGTGAAGGTTGTCACCTCCGGCATCATCTGCGACAACCCCGCGCTGCTCAAGATCTTCAACGACAACCATGTTGCCATCGCTGACGACGACGTGGCGCACGAGTCCCGTGCCTTCCGCACCGACGCGGCCGAGGACGGCGACCCGATGATGGCGCTTTGCGAGCAGTTCACCAACACCGACTACGACGTGCTGCTCTATGATCCCCTGTCCAACCAGAATCGCCGCGGCGAGTTCGTGGCCAATCTGGTCAAGGAGTCTGGCGCGCAGGGCCTGGTGCTGTTCATGCAGCAGTTCTGCGACCCCGAGGAGATGGAGTTCCCCTACCTCAAGAAGGCGCTCGACGCGGCCGGCATCCCCTTCATCAAGCTCGGCGTCGACCAGCAGATGCGCGACTTCGGTCAGGCGGCCACGGCCATCCAGGCGTTTGCCGAGGCGTTGTCCGTTTAAAAGAATCACCGTTAAAACGGCGTTAAAATTGAAGCTGCGCGGTTGAAAAATCAACGCGTTTTGCTATAATCCACTCTGAAGAAAGGAACCCCACTCATGGCTTACACTCCTCTTTTCGTCACCCTGATGGGCATCGGCACGGTCTTTTTCGGCCTGGTGTGCATCATTTTCCTGACCATGGCAATGGGCAGCCTGCTGAAAAGCAAGGCGAAGCCCGCGCCTGCCGTGGCTGCGGCTGCTCCCGTCCCCGCCGCTCTGCCGGTCAACCACGTCAAGCAGCAGGAAGTGATCGCCGCCATCACCGCTGCGCTCACCGAAGAGCTCGGCCCCAATGCCCGCAATGTCAAGATCCTCGACATCAAAAAAATCTAAATTTTAATTAGGAGAGAAAACATCATGATCAAGCAGTACACTGTCACCGTCAACGGCACCGCTTACGAAGTCACCGTCGAGTCCCAGTCCCAGGGTCGCATGGCCTCCGCCCCCGTCGCCCGCGCTGCGGCTCCCGTTGCCCGTCCCGCCGCTCCCGCCCCTGCTCCCGCCCCTGTTGCGGCTCCCGCTCCCGCTGCTGCCCCCGCTCCCGCTGCCGTTCCTGCCGGTGCCACCACCATCTCCAGCCCCATGCCCGGCACCATCCTTGACGTGAAGGTCGCCGCCGGTCAGGCTGTCAAGGCCAGCGATGTGCTGTTCATCCTCGAAGCCATGAAGATGGAAAACGAGATCTTCGCCGGTGTCGACGGCGTCGTTTCCTCCGTCACAGTTGCCAAGGGCGGTGCTGTCAACCCCGGCGACGTTCTCTGCGTCATCGGCTAAGACATCCCCGCACCCTTACTA
>CAYPLM010000231.1:0-2240 GCA_964411575.1 uncultured Oscillibacter sp.
TAAGAGATGTTCATCAGTTTCCACAGATCCAGCACGCCGCGCTCGCCCATGACGATGTTGTCGACAAATTCCTGCGGGGTCACGCCGGCGGCTTTCGCCTTTTCCTCGATCTTCTGGCCGTGCTCGTCCGTGCCGGTGAGGAACATCACGTCGTAACCGCAAAGGCGCTTGTAGCGCGCCATCGCGTCCGTGGCGACGGTGCAGTAGCTGTGGCCGATGTGCAGCTTGGCGGAGGGGTAGTAAATGGGGGTGGTGATATAGAATGTTTTCTTGTCCATGGGCATATCCTCGTTTCTGCCGCTCCGAATGGAAGAGCGGGCGTAATCATGTTATTTTACTCCCTGCGCACGAAAGATGCAAGGGCTTTGTGCGAAAAAGTGTTTCGCCCTTGCATTTTATCATGTGTTTTGATATAATAACGCAGAACGTTATTTTTTTGTGAGGATAACCAAAATGAAACTGCTTCTTGACGCTCTCCTCTCTGCGCTGCGGCGCGGGGAGCGCTGCACACTGTGCACGCTGCTCGCCTCTGAGGGCTCTGCGCCGCGCGGCGCGGGCGCGCATATGGCCGTTTTTGCCGACGGCGCGGCTCTTGGCACGGTGGGCGGCGGCGCGGCAGAGCTTTTGTGTATGCAGCGGGCGCTGCACGCGCTGCAAAGCGGTGAAAATGACCTGCACACCTACCAGCTCCACCCTGGCGAAAACGACGAGACGGGCATGATCTGCGGCGGCTCGATCACGGTGCTCTCGCAGTGCCTTTGCGCGTCGGACGAGCCCGTGCTGCGCCGCTGGCGCGCCGCTTTGGAGCAGGACGTCGACCTGTGGCTGCTGCTCACGCTCGACGGCGCGCAGGTGCGTGATTTTGCCGTGCACACACGCGGCGAGCTGCCGCCGGAGACGTCCCTGCGTGCGGGTCTGCACGGTGGTGTATATGCCGAGCGTCTCGCCCGCGCGGGCAAGGTGGTCATCTTCGGCGCGGGGCATGTGGGACGCGCGCTCACGCCGGTGCTGTCCACACTGGATTTTCGTGTGGTGCTGTTTGACGACCGCCCGGCGCTGGCGCGAAAAGAGCTGCACCCGGCGGCAAGCGCGGTTCTCTGCGGGGACTTCTGCCGCATCGGCGAGCACATCACGCTCACGAAAAACGACTATGCCGTTATCATGTCGCCGGGGCACCGGTCGGACTACACGCTGCTCAGGCAGGTGCTCAGGACGGACGCAAGCTATATCGGCTGCATCGGCAGCCGCAAAAAAGTTGCCAAAACGCGCGAACTGCTGCTCTCCGATGGCTTCACCGAGGCCGACCTTGCGCGCATCCACTCGCCCATCGGCCTGCCCATTCTGGCCGAAACACCGGAGGAGATCGCCATCAGCATCGCCGCCGAGCTCATTGAGCACCGCGCGCGCCGCAGCTGAGAAGGGAGAGAACACCATGCAGATCGCACCACTTCTTCACATCGGGCGCGGCGTCACCGCGCTCATCGGCGGAGGAGGCAAAACAACGCTGCTCTTCACCCTCGCGGAGGAGCTGCGGAAAACCGGCACGGTGGTGCTTGCCACGTCCACCCGGATCTTTCCGCCGCAGCAATACGAGACGCTCACCGCCGCCGACGAGCCGGCCGTGTGTGCCGCGCTCTCCCGCTGCGGCCTTGTGTGCGTGGGCGAGACGGCGGAGGACGGAAAGCTCTGCGCGCCGGCGCTTTCCTTTGAAGCGCTCTCGCGCCTTGCCGACTATGTGCTGGTAGAGGCGGACGGCGCAAAGCACCTTCCGCTCAAGGCGCACGCGCCGCACGAGCCGGTCATCCCGCCAAACGCGCAGCGTGTGGTGCAGGTGGTGGGTATGGACGGCATGGGAAAGCCCATCCGCGCCGTCTGCCACCGCAGCGAACGCTACGCCGCCCTCGCCGGAGTGGGCGAGGACACGCCTGTCACGCCGCAGCTTGCCGCGCGTGTGCTCACCGCCGAGGGGCTGGGCGACCGCGTGTATCTCAACAAGGTGGAATCTGCCGACGATTACGAGCACGCCTGCACGCTCGCGCGTGCGCTGCGCTGCCCGGTCGTCGCGGGGAGTTTGCAGCAGGGGGTGTATGTATGCTTGCGTTGATCCGCGGAGCGGGCGACCTTGCCAGCGGCGTTGCCCTGCGCCTGTGGCGCTGCGGCTTTGACGTGGCGCTCACCGACCTCGCCCGACCCACTGCCATCCGCCGCACCGTGGCCTTTTCCTCCGCCATCACGCACGG
>CAYPLM010000232.1:0-2223 GCA_964411575.1 uncultured Oscillibacter sp.
GGTTGCCGGCTCGGAAAAGCTAATAGAAGAATACCTACATTCTATCGGCAGAAAAATGTCAGATATAAAAGGAATTTTTCTTACACATGCTCACCCTGACCACGTTGGTGCTGCTGCGGCGATTAAGAGAATTACAGGTTGCAAGGTATATGCACCAAGCTCGGAACAGGATTGGATTGAGGATATTGACAAACAGTTCCGTCAGCGTCCGATTCCCAATTTTTATACGTTACTCCCGGAATCTGTAAAGGTAGATGTTCCCCTTCAGAACGGAGAATCAGTTTTATTTGAAGATGGTATAGAAATACATGCATTATCAACGCAAGGGCATTCCCTTGGTTCAATGTCGTTTATGCTTGGTAATAATCTGATTTTTACAGGAGATGCCATACCTGTAGCGCATGACCTACCAATATTTGTTGATTATGAACAGAGTTTATATTCACTTGATGTAATCAATGAATTATCAACTGTTCAATATTGTTGCCCTGCGTGGGATGAAGTATATGATAAAGCCAAACTAAGAGAAGTGATCAATGATAGTAAAAGGCTGCTGCATAAATTAAAAGATGCGGTACAGCAGGTAGAAACGAAATATAAATACCATACCGAAGCCGAAAAATTAACAATGATATTTAAACAAGCAGATATTTTACAATACGCAGGAAACCCATTGGTAATAAAAAGTATCGAGGCATGCAAATTATTTCCTCACAAATAAAAAGTACACACAACAATGTGTCATGTGTTATTTATGGTCAATAAAATTCTTACGCAATGCTGCAGCACACAACAGTTGTTTACTTAACAGTTTAAAGGCTCCTTATCATGTGACGATACACAAAACTAAAGATATTCTGTATGAATTATCGAAAATCAAAGGAATTTCAGCAAACACACGTGAAAAATGGATGTCTAACCCAGTGATATTGTCAATATTGGTTTACACTTTTTTCACAAGGATGTTCGACCTTATGCAGCCTCTTGTAGCGAAGCATAGTATTGCTGTCGCTTAACCATCGGAGGTAGTCCACCGTTAGCAGAGCAGATCCTCCGGTTATTCCAATAACTGATGAAATATCTCCAAATAAGAGTTTTTAACTGTTCTACGGTCATTAAGGTAGTGTCATAGCGTCCATAAAGTAATTCTTCTTTAAGTCGTGCCCACATACTTTCACATCTGGCATTATCATGGCATCTGCCACCGGCACTGTTCATACTTTGAAGAATGCCATATTTATTGATTGTGTTACGGTACAGCTCGCTGGTATACTGGATACCTCTGTCGCTGTGAAGAATGGCACCCCGGAGCATGGGATATGCTTTATAAGCATTCTCTAAGGTTTGCTTACAAAGGGCTGCTTTCATATTTGTATCCATAGCCAGACCTAACACTGCTAAATCGTAGCAGTCAAAGATAGCCGAAACATACAGTTTTCCATCGGAAGCCTTTATTTCTGTCATATCTGTAATACACTTTTCAAGAGGTTTCTTAGCCGAGAAGTCCCGCTTGATTAAATCATCTGCTTTCCGTGCTTCTTTATCAGTTCTGGTGATACCGTTAGGCTTACGCTTCGGTTTGTGATTAAGACCAATTTCTTCCATGACACGATAAACTGTTCTCTCGCCGGGAATGTGCACTCCTTCCGGCTGTTTGAGCTGTAATGCCTGATACATACGAATCCTTCCATAGGTATCATTGCATTCATCTTCGCTGCAAATATCAAGCATTGCATTTGCCAATGACTGATATTTCCATGGAGTCTCCCTGGCTTTTAGATATTTATGGAATGCCTGTCTGGAAACATGAAGCACCCTGCAATAAAAGGAAACTTTGCCCTTGATCCTGCCGTCATCCGTTTTGATTGCAATAAACATTAATCTCTGTTTTTTGCTGACTTCCGACGGCTGGCTGCGAAAAAAGCACTTGCTTCTTCAAGAAATTCATTTTCTTCTTTCAAACGCCGGATTTCCTTATCCTGTTCTTTCACACGTTTTCTGAGCTCGATAAGCTCATCATTAAGTGATAAGGCATTTTTAGGTGTATGAACTGCTTCATTTGCACTGAGACGTCCTTCCTTGAAAGCCTTTATCCATGTGTACATGGTTCCCTTGGGGATCCCTAATTCCCGAGCGGCTTTGTGACCGCCGATTTCCTGAGAGAGCTTTACAGCTTGTGCCTTAAACTCATTGTCATAAGATTTTTGATTCTGTGCCATAGTT
>CAYPLM010000233.1:0-2184 GCA_964411575.1 uncultured Oscillibacter sp.
GTGCTGTTCATCGACGAGGCCTACGCGCTCAACGGCCGCAGCGAAAACGACTTCGGGCAGGAGGCCATCGACACGCTGCTCAAAGCCATGGAGGATCACCGCGACGACCTGGTGGTCATCGTGGCAGGGTATATCGAGCCTATGGAGCGCTTTATCCACTCCAACCCCGGCCTCGAGTCCCGCTTCAACCGCTATCTCGACTTCCCCGACTACAGCACGGAGGAGATGGTGGGCATTTTCAAGATGCAGTGCAAAAAAGGCTGCTACACCCTCGGCGAGGGGGCGGAGGAGCAGGTGGCCGCCTTCATCGACGAGGAGAATGACGGCGGCATCACCTTCGGCAACGCGCGCGGCGTGCGCAACCTCTTTGAGCAGGTGCTCACCGCGCAGGCCAACCGCCTCGCCGCCATGGAAAGCTGCACGCGCGAGCAGCTGATGGAGATCACCGCCGCAGATGTGCAGGCCGCGCGGGACGCGCAGGACACCAGCAGAAAGTGAGTTTTTCCGATGAAAAAAAACAAATCCCTGCCCTCGTGGCAGAGCATCGTGCGTGAGGGCGCGATCCTCACCTTTGCCATCGCCATCATTTCGGCAGGCGTGTTCTTCTTCCTCGTGCCCAGCCACGCGGCGGTGAGCAGCATTTCCGGTGCGGCCATCGTGCTTTCCAACTTCGTGCCGCTGCCGGTGTCCACCATCACGATGATCCTCAACGTGGCGCTTTTGATCGTGGGCTTTCTCGCCTGCGGCGACGAGTTTGGCGTAAAGACCGCCTACACCAGCGTGCTGCTGCCGCTCTTCCTCGCGCTTTATGAGCGTCTGCTGCCTGACTACACCTCGCTCACCGGCAGCGCCGAGCTGGACGTGCTGTGCTACATTCTGGTGGTGAGCTTTGGCCTGAGCATTCTCTTCAACCGCAACGCCTCCTCCGGCGGGCTTGACATCGTGGCAAAGCTTTTGAACAAGTACCTGCACATCGACCTGGGCAAGGCCATGTCGGTTTCGGGCATGTGCATCGCCCTCTCCTCCGCGCTGGCCTACGACTCAAAGACCGTAGTGCTGAGCGTGGTGGGCACATACTTCAACGGCATCGTGCTCGACCGCTTCATCTTCGGGCAGAATCTCAAACGCCGCGTGTGCATCCTCACCCATGAGGAGGAGCGCGTGCGCGAGTTCATCCTGCGCGAGCTGCACAGCGGCGCCACCGAGTACGAAAGCATCGGCGCGTACACCATGACGCCCCAGCGCGAGCTGATCACCATCGTCAACAACCGCGAGTACCAGAAGCTGATGGACTTCATCGGCCGTGTCGACCCTGATGCGTTCGTCACGGTGTACAACGTGTCGTACATCCGCTACAGGCCCAAGGGAGGCGCATAACGTGGAGTGCGGCAACCTGCGTATCCGTCCCGCCCGCACGAGCGACGCGGAGACGCTGTGCGCATGGTGGAACGACGGCGCAGTGATGGCGCATGCTGGCTTTCCCAACGGGCTTGGCACCACGGCCGAGCGCGTGCGCGCGCAGATCGCCGCCGAGTCGGACAACACCGTGCGCCGCTTCCTCATCGAGATCGAAGGCACGGCGGCGGGCGAGATGAGCTACCGTCACTGCGGCGACGCAGCGGACATCGGCATCAAGATCTGCCTCCCGGCACTGCGTGAGCGCGGCTATGGCCGCCGCCTTTTGACCATGTTTCTCACCATGCTTTTCGAAGAAAAGGGCTATCGCCGCGTCGTGCTGGACACCAACCTGAAAAACCGCCGCGCGCAGCACGTCTACGAGCTGCTGGGCTTTCGCCGTGTGCGCGTGGAGTGCGGCGGCTTCACCGACCAGCTGGGTGAAAAGCAGGACGTGGTGTACTACGAACTTACGCCGGAGACATTCCGCCCGGCGCAAGCGCCGAAATAGCAAAAGGAGGGCACCCGGAAAGCCGGGTGCCCTCACTTTGTTTTTTACATTTCAACGGTGATGTTGTCCGTCCCGTGCAGCTCGAACTCTCCGAGGTATTCGTCCATACGCTCGCGCAGCTCGTCGGCATTTTCCGGGGTAGGCTCGTCGCTGTCCATGTCGCGCAGGGCAAGCTCCTGCGCCAGGATCTCAAAAAACACCGCGTCCTCGTAGGCCATGATCGCCTCGTGGATGCCGCCCTCGGCAAACGCGCGCGAGGGGATCAGCTCGCCCTGATA
>CAYPLM010000234.1:0-2124 GCA_964411575.1 uncultured Oscillibacter sp.
TCCCTCGCGCACGGCCTCGAGCAGCTGCCGCGCGGCACGCAGACCGCTGACCACCGCCACGCGGATATCGCCCACGCCGGGGATGGCGAACACGCCCTCCTTCCATTCACGCGCACCGCGGATCTCGCGGAAGGCGTCGGGGTCGGGATTTTTGCCGGTGAGCACGGCGTAGGCCGTGCGCAGCGCCGCGTCCATCACGCCGCCGGTCGCGCCGAATACCACTGCTGCGCCCGTACCGGAGCCGAGCGGACTGTCAAACGGCGTTTCGTCGAGGTGCATGGGGGCGATCTGGTCGCCGCGCAGCATGCGCACCAGCTCACGCGTGGTGAGCACCACGTCCACGTCGCTTTCGCCGCAGGCGTCGCGGAATACGCTTTGCGCCGCCTCGCTCTTTTTCGACACGCAGGGCATCACGGAGATCACACGCATCTTGTGTGGGTCAAGCCCCTGCTTTTCGGCAAAGTAGCTCTTGGCTACCGCGCCGAACATCTGCTGGGGAGACTTGGCGGTGGAGAGGTTTTCGGTGAACTCGGGGAACTGCCCCTTGACAAAGCGTACCCAGCCGGGACAGCATGAGGTGAACATCGGCCAGCGGTACGCCTCGCGGTTTTTCAGCCGCTCGATCAGCTCGCTGCCCTCCTCCATAATGGTGAGGTCGGCGGTAAAATTGGTGTCGAACACATAGTCAAAGCCCATCTGCTTGAGCGCCGTGACCATGCGCCCGGCGGTCGCATACTGCGCGTCGAGCCCGTATTGCTCGCCCCAGGCCGCACGCACGGCGGGGGCCACCTGCACCACCGTGGTGATGCTCGGGTCAGCCAGCGCGTCAAACACCTTGCCGGTGTCGTCGCGCTCCTGCAGCGCGCCCACGGGGCAGTGCGTGATGCACTGGCCGCAGAAGGTGCAGTCGGACTCGGCAAGCGTGCGCCCGCCGGACACGCCCACGGTGGTGCGTGAGCCGGTGCCCACGAGATCCCACACGTTCATCGTCTGCACCTTGTCGCACACCTGAATGCAGCGCATGCAGCGCACGCAGCGGTTTTCGATGCGCACGAGCGGCAGGGAGAAGTCGTCAAAGTCGGGCCGCAGGTCGGGGATATAGTGCTCGCCGAGGAGGTTGTAGCTGTTGGTCAGCGTTTGCAGCTTGCAGTTGCCGCTGCGAGTGCACTTGGTGCACTTGACCTCGTGCTGCGAGAGCAGCAGCCGCAGGTTTACGC
Organism: uncultured Oscillibacter sp.; assembly: GCA_964411575.1. Lineage (GTDB taxonomy): Bacteria > Bacillota > Clostridia > Oscillospirales > Oscillospiraceae > Hominicoprocola. The sequence goes on from CAYPLM010000234.1 coordinate 1,218, forward strand.
GCCGTGCCTCGCGCACGCGGGGACTGTTGGTGTGCACCACCATGCCCTCGGCCACCACGTTGTTGCACGAGGGGACGAGGCGCTCCATGCCCTCCACCTCCACCATACAGATGCGGCACGCGCCGATCTCGTTGATGTCCTTGAGGTAGCAGAGGGTGGGGATGTCGATCTGTGCGGCGCGCGCAGCCTCTAAGATGGTGGTGTTTTCCGGAACACGCACGCGGTTTCCGTTGATGGTCAGCGTTACCATGTCTGCGTCCTCCCTCCCTTGAAGTTGCCATAGCCGAAGTGGTCGCAGCGCAGACAGCGCGAGGCCTCCAGATGCGCGCCCTCGTCGGTCAGGCCGCATTCGATGCAGGTGAAGTCGTTGCGCCGGTCGCCCGCCTCACGCTCGGTGGTGTTGATGCGCCCGTGGGGCGGCTTGTTGTTCAGACGCGGCGTGGGAATGTCCACGTCAACCTTGATCTCGTGGTGGAAGCCGAGGTATTCGTCCATGTTGGCTGCGGCCACCTTGCCCGCAGCGATGGCGCGGATGACGGTGGCGGGGCCGGTAACGCAGTCGCCTCCGGCGAACACACCGTCCATGTCGCTCACCTGCGAGGACGAGAGCGTGGCGAACGCGCCGCGATGGATGGGGATGCCGGCCTGCTCAAAGCCGTGCGTCTCCACGCCCTGCCCGATGGCCACCACGATGATGTCCGCAGGGAGCCTCTCAGGCTGCAGCGCGGCCGTGTTGGGACGGGGACGCCCCGCCTTGTCCATCTCGCCGATGATCTGCGGCTGCACCCAGAGCGCGGCGGCGTTGCCCTGCGCGTCGGCTTCGATACGCAGCGGCGCGGCAAGCGTGCGCACCTCCGCGCCCTCGGCGATGGCGCCCTCCACCTCCTCGGGCTGGGCAGTCATGTCG
>CAYPLM010000235.1:0-2084 GCA_964411575.1 uncultured Oscillibacter sp.
GTCCAGCTGTAAGTTACCGTGCCGCCGAAGGTGTGGCCGGTCGCCGCAATGTCCGCTGTTGTCTTGGCGTTATCGCCGTTCGCCCAGTTGTCATTTTCAGAGAACGTTGCAGTGTAGGTCATCACGCCCATTCCGGTACAGGTGGGGTCGGTCGTCTGAACGCTCTTGATGCTCGTGGTCGTGGCCGTACGCTCGTAGCCGCAGTCAGGGCGCTGGCATCTCTGCGTCGCCTTGCAGCTGCTCGTGCCTGTCCAGCTGTAGCCGACCTCAGCGCCCGTGTAGTCATGTCCCAGCGCGCTGCCGCTCGAGAAGGTATCATCGGATTCCATGCTACAAACAGAGCAGGACTTGCAGTACACCGCCGCGCTCGTGCAGGTGGCCGAAGACTTCAAATAGGCACCTTCCGCTTTTTCCACCCAAGTATGGCCGTTTGCATTGATGGTCTCCGTGGTCGTCTGCGTCTTGGTCGTGACCCAGCTCTTGGTGAAGGTCGCGGTGTAGGTCTTGCTGCCCGCCGTGGTACAGCTTGCGGGAGCGACCGTCGGCTCGATGTCGCTGATCTCTTCGTTGTCGGTCGTATCGCAGCGAGAGCACTTTGCGTTTGCCGTGCAGGTAGCGTAGTTATTGCTCCATACAATGCTCACCTGCGCAAAGTCATGGCCGAGCGCAGCGCCATACTTTGTATTGCACCTGGAGCACGTTGCCTGTTCGGTACAGGTCGCCGTGCCGCCGGAGCAGTTCTCGGTTTCGGTCGCGGGCGCACTCTCCGCATCGCAGCCTTCACGCTGGCAGGTACGCGTGTGCGTACCGTCGTCATTGGAAATCCAGTTCCCCCATTCGTGTCCCAGCGCGGGGATGGTTTTCCCTTGCAGCTCAGCACTACAGCGGGAGCATATACCAGTGCCCGACTTTCCATCTTGCATACAAGTAGGCTTTTGGTCGTGGCTTGCATAGTCATGCGCATTTTGGTCAATAGCGAGCATCACGTCTTCGGTGTAAACGCCATTCGCCCCCGCCCAGGTTTCCGCGAAGGTCGCGGTATAGACCTTCGTGCCGGTCGCCGTGCAGGTCGCAGGACTGGTAACATCCCCACTGGTGCTCTTGCTCGTTGCCGTGATCGTCGTGTTGCACGTCTTGCAGGTGTAGCTCGCGGTGCAGGTCGTGTAGTTCGTATCCCAGCTGTAGCTGACCGTCCCGACCATGTGGCCTGTTGCATTGAGTGTCACAGTCTTGGTCTGCTCGGTCGCCCAAGTCACACCCTCAAACTTTGCAGTGTAGAGCGTTTCTCCATCCGCTGTGCAGGCCGCATCCTTCGTGCTCGACGTAACCACTCCACTTGCCGTTGTGGTCTCACTGCAATTGGAGCACGTCGCATTCGCCGTACAGGCCGTGTTGTCTTCGCTCCAAACGTAGGGGGTCGTGCTGTTCAGCACCCACGCATGACCGGTGGCTTTCAGCGACGCGTCATCGCTTGCGCTCACGGTCTTGGTCTGCGTCCTATCGCTTTCGTCGATCCAGTTCTCAGTGAACTTCGCCGTGTAGGTCTTCGTGCCGTCTTTGGTACAGGTGGGGACAAACGCCGCTGTTGTGGCTGTCACGGTCACATCCTTGGTGTGGCTGTTATTATTCTGGCAAGTGCCTTTTGCTGTACACTTGTCACTATTCCAAGTGAACGTGACACCCCAGCTGTGTCCCGTGGCTTCGATGTAGTCGGCTACCTTCTCCTGCTTCTTCGCCCACTCTTCGGTGAACGTCGCGGTGTAGGTGGTATAGCCCTGCGCCTCGCAGGTGGGCTGTGTCACAATATTCGTGATCGTGGCGGTCGCCGTCTCGGTCTTGTCGCCGTCTTTCTCGCCATGCTGTTCATTCTGGCAGGTGCGCGTGGCGGTGCAGGACGAATTGTCAGTTTCCCAGCTGTAGGTGACCACAGACCAGTTGTGGCCGAGCGCGGCAATGACTACCGCTTCTGCGCTGGTCTGAGTCTTGGCAACGTCCGCTTTGAACACGGCATCGCAGCGGGAGCAGGTGTAGTGCTCCTCGTTGCCCGCTTCCGTACAGGTTGCATCCACTTTGTCGTGATGGAC
>CAYPLM010000236.1:0-2047 GCA_964411575.1 uncultured Oscillibacter sp.
TTTCGATGGCGTTCATCGGGTGCTCCACGCCGTAGGTGTAGAGCTTGGGGTCGGTAATCTGGAAGTAGATCACCGTGTCGATCTGCATGGTGACGTTGTCCTTGGTGATGACGGGCTGGGGGTCGAAGTCGGCCACCTGCTCCTTCAGGCTCACCTTTTTGACCACGCGCTCGATGAAGGGGATTTTAAAGTGCAGGCCGACGTTCCATGTGGCGCTGTACGCGCCCAGACGCTCGATCACATAGGCGCGCGACTGCTGCACAACATGGATGTTGCTGACGACCATGATGAGCACCAGCGCAACGAGAACGATGATACCAATGTAGCTGAAAACTTCTGCGGGCATATTACATTTCCTCCTTTTCTTCTTCGACAAAGAGCTTGACGCCCTCCATTCGCTTGACAGTGACGACCGCGCCTTCGGGGATGCCTGCGCCGCTTTCGCTGCGCGCCGACCAGGTTTTCCCATCTATGTACACCGCACCGCAGGCGTTTTCGTTGTCGATGCGCTCGACGACCTTTGCCCTGTGGTGCAGAACGCGGTCTGCGTTGGTGGGGACGATGGTTTTTGCCATCATTTTGTGTGCCAGCGGGCGCGTGGCGACCAGCGCGGCGATGGACACGGCCAGAAACACCACGATCTGCACCCACAGCGCGGCGTTGAGCTGCGCGGTGAGCAGCGCGGCGACCGAGCCGGCCACAAACCAGATCGAAACCAGCCCCGCCGTGGCGGCCTCGGCGATGCCGAAGAGAATGATGGCCGCCAGCCAAAGGAATGTCATTTCTTCTCCACCTCCTCCGTGCATGGCGCGGGAGAGCGCCATGAGCCCCAGCACCATCACGAAGATCAGGCTTCCGCCAACGACCTTGTCGTAGGGCGCGAGATTGTCCAGAAAGTCGGTCACAGCACGGCGCAGAGGCTTGACGGGCATGGCCTGCGCTGCCTCCTCATCCGGCTGCGCAGGAAGCTCGGGCGCGGGCAGCTCGTCAGCAAAAAGCTCGCTGAGCGACACATGGTAACGGCGACAGATGTACAAAAGCTTTTCCATCTCCGGGTAACCCCGTCCGCTTTCCCACTTGCCAACGGCCTGGCGCGACACCTGCAGCTGCTCGGCGAAGCTCTCCTGTGTAAGACCGCTGCTGCGGCGCAGCTCCTGCAGCCGGGTTCCAAAAGACATGTGCTGTTTCCTCCGTTTCTTTGTGCCCAGTTTAGCCGATGCGGGGCAAAAGGTCTACCAACCTGAAGTTGCATCGGCGGTTTTTGCCGCTTTTTCCGCGCAACTTGAAGTTGCACACCTCCATTTTAGCACAGCACAGGGGAAATTACCACGGTTTTTTTGTGGAAAAATCTTTTTCATTGCAAAAGCGCGCGGCATGGTCTATACTAAGAAAATAAGAATGCACGGGCTCCGCCTTCGCGGAGCGGCAAGGAGAGAGTATGCTTACGTTTGTGATCCCGTGTCTTTTGGGACTGGAGAGCCTGGTGGGCGATGAGGTGAAAAAGCTGGGGCTGGACGGTGTGCGCGTGGAAAACGGGCGCGTGTTCTGCTGCGGTGAGGAAAAGGACATCGCCCGCCTGAACATCAACCTGCGCTGCGGCGCGCGCGTTCTGACCGTGCTCGACCGCTTTCGCGCCACCGACTTTGAAACGCTCTTTCAGCACACCCGCGCCGTGGCGTGGGAGGACTGGATCCCCCGCGACGGCGAGTTCCCCGTGACGGGGTATTCGATCAACTCCACGCTGCACTCCGTGCCGGCGTGCCAGTCGATCGTCAAGAAGGCCATGTGCGAGCGGCTGGGCGAAAAATATGGGCTGGTCACGCTGCCCGAGACGGGCAAGCGCACGCAAATTCGTTTTTCCATCATGGGCGACGAGGTACTGCTGTGTCTGGATGCGTCGGGCGAGGGGCTTTATAAGCGGGGGTATCGCGCCGTGGGCGTGGCTGCCCCGCTGAAGGAGACGCTGGCTGCGGCCCTGGTGACGCTGATGCGCTATCGCGGGCGCGACCCGCTGTGCGACCCCTTCTGCGGCAGCGGCACCATCGCC
>CAYPLM010000237.1:0-2025 GCA_964411575.1 uncultured Oscillibacter sp.
ATATATAATATTATTATAAATGTTTGGAAAAGTTGAAGATAATAATGACAGTTATTATACATCTGAACAATTGGCATTATTAATGGCGGTTGATCCAGATTTTAAAGATAAATATGAAAAAGAACAGGATTTAAAAAATCAAATAGATTATGAGAAACTTAAAGAGAAAAGCGATGCATTTGACCAGAGAATGCCATTAGATGGAAGCACTGCGAATATGATGGATTTAGATTATGGTGAAGAACTTGAAAAAGTGCCTAAATCGGGGGAGCCTAGATCGGGTAAAGGTGTTAGTGCTCCAAATGGTGGGTTTGCTATTCTTCCGCTTGCTGCTAAGATTGTAGCACCTCTAGCAGTTAAAGGAATCGTTAAAGGTATAAAATGGCTTATTAAGAGAAAAAAGAATAAATCAGGTTCTGGAATTTGTGCACCTAACGGCAAAGGTGTTAAAGAAGCAGTTAATAATTATATTATGAGAAATAGAACACCATTTAACCAGTTTAATAATAATTTAATGAGAATGAATGGAAGACAGGCATGGCGGAATGTTTTAAAATACAGTAAAAACATGACTAAAGATATTTTAAAGAATTATTCAAATAATCCAGTAGATAACAACGAATTAAATAAAAAGGTTAAGAGGTCATTTAATAAGTTTGTACCTTATAAATTTAAGAAAATGATAAAATCAAGCAATAAACCATTAAGAGATTATAAAAGATTAAATAATTTTATGATGGCAAAGCCTGTTATTAAATATGGTATTAATGAGGTTGCAGGCAGTGGTCCAATAGCTCAAAAAGCATATAAAATGTCTAAAAAGCATTTAATGAATAATTACGGATATTATGGAAATGGTAAATTAAGTTGGAAAAAGATTAAAAAGCTTGTAAAATATGGATTATCGAAAGGTATGGAATATTTAAAAGGTTTTGGTGATAAATTTATAAGTGGTGATAATGTTAAAAATGCTGTTAGTGGTGTTTTAAGTAATTTTGAAATCTTTGATAAGCTTGGAATTGATCCCGATAACATTGGAGATATTGGGCAAAACTTGGTAAAAAATGGATATGATAAAGGATATGATAAACTACAAGGAAAATTAAAAGATGATGATTATGATGAAATAGAAAATGGTATTGAAAACGTAAAGAGTAAATATAAAAAAAGTAAAGAAATCTTAAATAATTCTGTTAATGATATGAAAGAAGGAGAAAGTAGAGTTTTAGATAATGGAAATCTTGTGGGTAAATACGGCTTTGGAACAAAGGCGGTTGATAAACGCGGCTTTGGAACAGGTTCTGGTTTAAAAGCTCCCAACTACTCAAAAAACGGATATGGTGCAACTCAAAAGAAGAAGGGGGTTGCGCCAGCTGTTCGTTTAATAGTAAAATAAATTTAAATAAAGAAATCAACAAAAGCACAGATTTAATAAGTTCTGAAGATATTAAAAATAATAATTTAAAATGGTCTATGGTTGACAATATTAAATTATATCATAAAGAGCCTTTAATTGTAAATACAGATTTAAGCAGTGGGCCAGGTATTCATTGGATTGTTTTGTATCCTGTCGATAATATCTGTTATATCTTTGACCCATTAGGTGAAAACAATTTTAGGCCTTATGATAACATTATGATTAATAAAATTAGAGATTACGGGTTAAAATTTAAGTTTTACCCCGGTAGATTCCAATTTAAAAATAGTAATTTATGCGGATATTTCAGCATTATGATTGCAAAATATTTAAAAAAGTATGAACCAGATACACCATTTAATATAATTAATGATTTATTCGGCTTAAAACCTGATAATAATGATATAAAAGCATTAATTAACCATTTCGGAGTATTAAAAACTGATGATTAATAATATTTTTGGGGATTGATTATCTTTTTACTTCTATAAAATAATCATTGACAACTTCTGCAGTGAAGAAATGGTGGAAGGGAGACCCAAAAATTACTTTTAAAAATTCAAAAATTGTCTTCCTCCCTCCCATCTTACCACCTACAACATCATCTC
>CAYPLM010000238.1:0-2010 GCA_964411575.1 uncultured Oscillibacter sp.
CGATGGTGGTCTGGCACTGGCGGCCGGTCATGCCGAAGATCATGTGGCCGTCGATGTTCGCGTCGGAGAAGGGGGTGAAGGGCTTGTAGTCCATGACGATGATGTCTGCCGCCGCACCGGGCTTCAAAACGCCCAGCGGATCGGGGAAGTACCGCGCGCCGATCCGGGCGTTGTTCTTAAAGAGCATGTCGGTGACCTCGCACCAGGCAACGTTGGGCAGGCAGTTCTGGCTGCGCTGGGAGCAGAGAGCGACCTTGAGCGACTCGAGCATGTCGTTGGTGTAGGCGTCGGTGCCCATGCCCAGCAGGATGCCGCGCTTGTAGAGCTGGAGCACGGGGCAGATACCGATGGCGTTGCCCATGTTGCTCTCAGGGTTGTTGACGACCATGGTGCCGGTCTCTTTGATGATGTCCATCTCGGCGGAGTTGACGTGGATGCAGTGGCCGAGGATGGTCTTTTCGCCGAGGATGCCGTGATCCTGCAAACGCTGCACCGGGCGGCGGCCGTAGTTTTGCAGACTGTCGTACACGTCGTTCATGCCCTCAGAGACGTGGATGTGGTAGCCCGTGCGGCCGTTGTTGGCCTCCACCATGCGCTCAAAGGTCTTGTCCGAAAGGGTGAAAAGCGCGTGGCCGCCGAACATTGCCGCGAGCATGGGGTCGTTCTGCTTCTGGCAGTAAGTGATGAAGTCGGCATTTTCCTTGATGGCCTGCAGGCACTTTTCCTCGCCGTCGCGGTCGCTGACCTCGTAGCACAGGCAGGAGCGGATACCAAACTTCTTCGCGCTCTCGCTGATGGTGAACAGCGTTCCGGGGATCTCGCCGTAGCTTGCGTGGTGGTCAAACACGGTGGTCACGCCCTGCTTGATGCAGTCGAGGTAGAGCGCGTCGGCGCTGGCGCGGGTGCCGTCCATCATCAGATGGCGGTCGATGGCCCACCAGGTGCCGTCGAGCACTTCGTAGAAGTTGGTGGGGTTGTTGCCCACGATGGAAAGGCCGCGGGCGAGGGCGGAGTAGATGTGCGTGTGGGCATTGATGAAGGCGGGCATGATCACGCCGCCCTTTGCGTCGATGAGCGCGGCGTCGGGGTACTTCGCGCGCAGCGCGGCCTCCTCACCGACCTCAACGATCTTCGTGCCCTCGTAGGCCACCGCGCCGTGCTCGTAGTAGCCGCGGGCATCCGCGTCACGGGTGATGAGCCGTCCGTTGATAACAAGGTTCATAAAAAGTCTCCTCCTCTTGTGTTGTGCCGGAAAACAAAAGACGCTTCGAGCGAGTCACTCGCCCGAAACGCCGCCGTTTCTGCCGGAGTGATAGTTTCAGCCCGTGCGCGCAGCACTTCGTTACAGCTATCAGTCTTAGGTTGTACCACTATTTTACAATAGCCCGCCGGAAATTGCAATGAAAAAGTTGCCCGCGGGCTTTCGTCATGTGGTAGAAAATCAGGGGGCGTTTTTTGTGCAGACTGACGAAACGGAGCGTGATTGCAAAAAAAGGATAACGAAGCGCACGCTTTTTTCTCGTCGTGGACAGCGATTTTTGTTGCAAAGTGTGAAGAGGAATGGTACAATATGAAAAATTATTAGCTGACCAAACAAAAATTTCCCCCGGCTGACAAAACTTTTCAAAGGAGCTTTCTATGGCGACTTTTGTTGTGAACGGGCAGAGCGTGACCGTTGAAAAAAATCAGAAGCTCATCCGCTTCCTGCGCGACGAGCTCAAGCTTACCAGCGTGAAGGACGGGTGCAGCGAGGGCGCGTGCGGCACATGCCATGTGCTCATCGACGGCAAGGCCACAAAAGCCTGCGTGCCGCAGACCGACAAGCTGGAGGGCAAGACGATCCTCACGGTGGAGGGGCTTTCCGACTGGGAAAAGCGCGTGTACACCTTCGCCTTCGGCGAGGCGGGGGCGGTGCAGTGCGGCTTCTGCATCCCCGGCATGGTGATCTCCGCCAAGGCGCTGCTCGACGTCAATCCCGACCCCACGCGCGAGGAGGCTGCCTTCGCTATC
>CAYPLM010000239.1:0-2008 GCA_964411575.1 uncultured Oscillibacter sp.
TCCTTTCTGACAGCCTGCAGCAACGGTGTACCCTTGCGATATTATCATTATACTACCTTTCACAAAAGATCCCGAAAGCAGACTGTCTTTATATATAAAATTTTATTGGTTACTAAAAAATAAAGACGCCTAACCGTCGAGCCATTTCCTACGCTCATTTCAACCGTGTATTTGCAGGCTGCCGCTATGCAGCATTTCATCTGTGGGTATGCTCCGAAATCATCATGGCATACTGTCCGCAAATCCTGTATAACTCCCGACGGCGGCTATTAAGTTGTCAAAGAGCACGAGTAGACAATACTGTTGGCTTGTCCTTTCATAAAATAAACACGGAGATGCACCGTGTTTTTCTGCAAATAAATTTGAAATTTATGAAATCAGGTAAAACAAAAGATATAACACAACATTTAGTGAACAACAGAAAATCGACAGGAAATCATTGACCTATATCTTGACTTGCAAATCTTGACAAACACTATATCTTGTGTTATAATTCCTCTGTAATTGATTTTTGTGCACCACCCGTATGGGTATTGGCAGGATGTATCTGCATTGCACAGTTTGTTAGGTTTGTATTATGTCAGTAGTGTAACTGCGCCGCAAGGCCGGTTAATTACTGGCATTTTTTGTTTTATAAGGATACTTCTATCCTCTGCGAGAATGACATCGGTTCGTATTTTTACGGACTCAGTTGCCTTTAAGGTACGGTTGTTGTTCTCGCTTTTTTTATGCCCAAAAAGCCTGAGTGCTTTTGGAATATATTTTAAGAAAGGTGGAAACCAGAATGAAAAGACGACACTACCGACATACGCGTAAGCGAATGTCAAAACCTGCTGTGTTCAAGCAGCAGATGATGCGAAAGGAGGCTCAAAAACTTGCAAAGTACCCGTTAAAGACGGTATATGTTCACCCTGCAAGGCTGAAACAAGCCTGGAAAAGAGGTGCGTAATATGCCGGAAAATACGAGTACATACGAACCTATGGTATTGGTGGACACGGCAGATCTGCCGGAGGATGAATGGCTGGAATGGCGCCGCAGAGGAATCGGCGGAAGCGATGCAGCCGCAATTTTAGGTGTATCCCCTTTTGCAACAGCACGGGATCTCTACTACGACAAACTGAAAGTCGTTTCGTATGAGGACGGCGAAAGCAACTGGGTGCAGAAAAAGGTCGGGCATCTGCTTGAAGATCTGGTTGCCGAGATTTTTCATGTGAAAACAGGCTTTGAGATCTATCAGATAAAGAAGATGTTTTATCACCCGATTTATACCTATATGCTTGCGGATGTAGATTACTTTATCCGATTACCAAGCGGTAAAACAGCGATTCTCGAAATCAAGACCACGAATTATAATGCGAAGGATCACTGGTGGTGTGATGGGTGCGAAATCGTACCTGTTAATTACGAAATTCAGGGACGCCATTATATGTGCGTGATGAATGTTGACGAGGTTTATTATTGCTGCCTTTACGGTAACAACGAGAACGAGGTCATCATCAGACACATTGAGCGAGACTTGGACTATGAGGCAGAACTGATTGCTCTTGAAGGGAACTTCTGGAATAACCATGTTCAGGCACAGGTACCGCCGCCATACACCGAGGACGGTGATCTGATCATCGGAAGTGCAAGACGTCATTTCGGTCCGGCTGATGAAAATGCCCCTGCTATCGAACTGAGTGTGCCGATGGCAAGCAGCCTGGTGCGATATACCGAGCTGCAGGCAGAAAAGTCGGAACTGAACCGTGAGGTCAAACGTGTTGAAAACGAGATGAAACGGCTGCAAGGCCGAATTGTTGCAGAAATGGGACGGAGCTGCACGGCTACTGCAATCAGTGGCGAAAACTCCTACACCATTACCTACAAGCCGGTGTTAAAGCCCGGTATTGACAAAGCAGGGCTTACGAGGCTTCAGGCACAGCATCCCGATATCTATGCAGACTATGTAACGGTATCGGAGAGCCGGCGTTTCAATGTGAAAAGGTCGCTGGATGAAGCGGCTTAAAG
>CAYPLM010000240.1:0-2007 GCA_964411575.1 uncultured Oscillibacter sp.
GAGCTTGGGGATGAAGAAGCTGCTCACCGCCGGCAGAAACACCAGCGTAATGCCCGAGATCACGCCCGGAAGCGACAGCGGCAGCGTCACGCGCAGAAAGGCCTGCGCGGGCGTGGCACCGAGATCCATGGCGGCGTTCAGGAGGCTCTTGTCCATTTTGGCGAGCGAGGAGTGGATCTGCAAAATCATAAACGGCAGGAAGTTATACACCATGCCCAGCACCACGGCAAAGCTGGTGTGCAGCAGCTGCACGCCGAAAATGCTTTGCAGAATGCCGCCGTCCTGCAAAATGCCCATCCATGCGTAGGTGCGCACCAGCATGTTCACCCATGTGGGCATGGTGATGAGCAGGATCATGATGGTGTTGCCGCGGTCGCTGAGCTGGGCGATGATATAGGCGAGGGGATAGCCCAGGGCGATGCACACCACGGTGGTGATGAGCGCGATGTACAGCGAGCGTACCAGCACCTCCATAAAAACGCTGTCGGTGACAAAGCGCTTGAAGTTTTCGAGCGTGAATTGGAAGGTGAGCACGCTGTTGCCCGAGGTGGTGAAGGCGTAGAGCACGATCAGAAGCATTGGCAGCACGATCATCACTGAGATCCACGCCACATACGGGTAGGTCATCGAACGGAAATGCTTCATCCCTGCGCCCCCTTCCGCATCACATGGATATCCTCGGGGCGGAACACCAGACCCACCTCAGCACCCTCTTCGCAGGCGCGGGTAGTGGAGACTTTATACTCGTAGCCCTCGGTGGAGAAGGTTACGTCGTACACGCCGGGCTCGATGGTCTCGGGGTCGAAGTCGTACTTCACGTCGGTGATCTCCACCTGCTCGCCGTCCTCCAGCGACCAGGCCGACGCGCTCGCCCAGGTCTCAAGGTCGGTGTCCAGCGCGATGCTCTCCTGAATGTCCTCGACCTTCTTGAAGAAGTTCATCGCGTAGATCTCCTCCTGATACACCTTGCTTTCCACGCGGTTTTCCGCCATGACGGCGGCCTTGACGGTGATAGACGTGCCTGCGGCGGTGGAGAAGGTGACGGAGTAGGTGCCCACGGCGGGCTGGATGTCGTAGACAACGTTCTTGATGGAGATCGGCTCCTCCGTCTCCACATCCCACGCTTCGGCGGAGGCCAGCGCGATGATCTTGGCCTCGTCCAGCTCGCCCACGTCCTCCACGTCAATCAAAAAGGCGCTGGCGCTGATCTTCTCGCCCGCCTCGGCGTTGACCACCGGGCGATCCTGCGAGACCTGCATCTTCACGGTGATGCTCGTGCCCACGCGCGTCTCCACCACCGTGTCGTAGTGCATGCCCTTAAACAGCTGCGATTTGACCACGCCCTTGAGCTTGCCCTCGCCGCGCGGCACGATGTCCAGATGCTCGGGGCGGATGACCACGTCCACTTTTTCGTTTTTGCCGAAGCCGCGGGCGTTGCACTGGAACTTCTTGTCCTCGAAAACGACCAGGCCGTCGTCGAGCATCACACCGTCGATGATGTTCGTCTCTCCGATGAAGTTGGCCACGAACTCGTTGACAGGACGGCGGTAGATCTCGGTGGGGGAGCCGATCTGCTGAATTTCGCCCGCATTCATCACGACGATCTTATCCGACATAGTCAGCGCCTCTTCCTGGTCGTGCGTGACGAAGATGAACGTGATACCGACCTCCTGCTGGATGTACTTGAGCTCCTGCTGCATCTCCTTGCGCAGCTTCAGATCGAGCGCGCCCAGCGGCTCGTCGAGCAGCAGCACGCTCGGCTCGTTGACCAGCGCGCGGGCGATGGCGATGCGCTGCTGCTGGCCGCCGGAAAGCTCGGTGACGTTGCGCTCGGCGTAGTCCTCAAGGCTGACAAGGCGCAGCATGCGGCGCACCTTCTGCTCGATAACGTCCTTGGGCTCTTTTTTGATGGTCAGGCCGAAGGCGATGTTGTCGTACACGTTCATGTGCGGGAAAAGCGCGTATTTCTGGAACACGGTGTTGATCTCGCGCTTGTAGGGCGGGACG
>CAYPLM010000241.1:0-1924 GCA_964411575.1 uncultured Oscillibacter sp.
GGCCGTGGTGTTCCATGTGAAGGTCAACGAGGTCAAGTTCAAGGAGCTGCCCGCCATCGACGACGAGTTTGCCAAGGACGTGTCCGAGTTCGACACCCTCGCAGAGCTTGAAGCCGATCTCAAGACCAAGATGGCTGAGGAGCGCGAGCTGAGCGTGAAGGTCGCCTACGAGGAGCAGCTGATGACCAAGGTCGCCGACGGCATCGAGGCGGAGATCCCCGACGCGATGATCGACGAGCAGTGCGCCCGCTTCCTTGAAAACTTCAAGCAGCGCCTGGCCTCTCAGGGCATCCCCTACGACCAGTACTGCAAGATGACCGGCATGGATGAGGCGAAGTTCATGGCCGAAGGCCGCGAGCCCGCCGAAAAGCAGGTGCGCATGGACTTGGCCGTGTCCGCGATCATCAAGGAAGAGAAGCTCGAAGCCTCCGATGAGGAGATCGAGGCCGAATACGCCAAGATGGCCGAGAAGTACGGCATGGACGTTGAGACCGTGAAGAAGTACCTCACCCCCGCCGATATGACCCAGCAGGTGCTCAACGAAAAGGTGATCGCCCTTGTGGTCGACAGCGCCGTGGCCGTCAAGCCCGAGCAGAAGGCGGAAGAAAAAACCGATGAGGCGGCTGAATAAGCTGCAAACCGGCTATACTTACCAATAGAGACCCGTTCGACCACAAATGAAAGCATTTGTGGTCGAACCCATACATACCGCAACTTTGAACAGGGTATGAACAAAAAGGAGGCAACATCATGAGCTTAGTACCTTATGTCGTGGAGCAGACCAACCGGGGCGAGCGCTCCTACGATATCTTCTCCCGGCTGCTCGACGACCGCATTATTTTCCTCGGCGAGGAGGTCAACGAGACCACCGCGAGTCTGGTGGTAGCGCAGCTGCTGTATCTGGAGGCGAAGGATCCCGACAAGGACATCCAGCTCTACATCAACTCGCCCGGCGGCAGCGTCAGCGCAGGACTGGCCATTTACGACACCATGCAGTATATCAAGTGCGACGTGTCCACCATCTGCATCGGCATGGCGGCCAGCATGGGCGCGTTTTTGCTCTCGAGTGGCGCAAAGGGCAAGCGTCTGGCGCTGCCCAACGCCGAGATCATGATCCATCAGCCCTCCGCCGGGACGCAGGGCAAGGTCACCGACATGGAGATCGACCTGGAGCATTTCCTCAAGACCAAGCAGCGTCTCAACGCGATCCTCGCTGAGAACACTGGCAAGACCGCCGAGCAGATCAAGCTGGATTCCGAGCGCGACAACTGGATGAGCGCCGACGAGGCGCTGTCCTACGGCCTGGTTGACCGCGTGATCACTAAGAGGTAAGCATGGGCGAGGACAAGAAGAAAAATCAGGTGCGCTGCTCGTTCTGCGGCAAGAGCGAGCGGGAGGTGCACCGTATGATCCAGGGCGCGGGCGTGCGGATCTGCGATAACTGCGTGCGCCTGTGCATGGAGATCCTCGACGACGGGTATTTGGACGCGCCGCAGTCGGAGCACGGGGCGGAGCTTGAAAAGCTCCCCACACCGCGTGAGATCCACGATGTGCTCGACCAGTACGTCGTGGGGCAGGAGGCGGCCAAGGTCGCGCTGAGCGTCTCGGTGTACAATCACTATAAGCGCATCCTCTACGGCGGCGGAGATGAGGTGGAGCTGCAAAAGAGCAACATCCTTCTTCTCGGCCCCACCGGCAGCGGCAAAACGCTCTTTGCCCAGACACTTGCGCGTGTTTTGCAGGTGCCCTTTGCCATTGCCGACGCCACCACGCTTACCGAGGCGGGCTATGTCGGCGACGATGTGGAGAATATCCTCCTGCGCCTTCTTCAGGCGGCGGAGTACGACGTGGAGCTTGCCCAGCGCGGCATCATCTATGTCGACGAGATCGACAAGATCGCCCGCAAGAGCGAAAACACCTCCAT
>CAYPLM010000242.1:0-1905 GCA_964411575.1 uncultured Oscillibacter sp.
TCAAAATGCCCATGCCCTGCATCTCCTCGCACACGCGCACGCAGTCGCCGCAGAGGATGCACTTGTTGGGGTCACGCACGACGGCGGGGCTGGAGGTGTCCAGCTCGTACTTCTCGCGCGTGTCGGGGAAGCGCACGCGGCGCACGCCGAAGCGCTGTGCCAGCTCCTGCAGGCGGCACTGGCCGCTCTTTTCGCAGGTGGTGCAGTTGCAGTTGTGCGAGGCGAGCAGCAGCTCCAGAATCACGCGGCGGTGCTTGATGAGGCGCGCGCTCGTCGTGCTGATGCGCAGCCCGTCGCGCGGCTCCATCGAGCAGGATGCGTCGATTTTGCCGGTTTTCAGATCCTCTACCACGCACATACGGCACGCGCCGTACACGGACAGGTCGGAATAGTAGCAGAAGGTGGGCATCTCGATGCCGGCCTTGCGGATCACGCTCAGTACGTTCTTTTCACCGTCGAAGCTCACGCGCTGACCGTCGATGATCATCGTTCCTTTTGCCATGGTGCTCAGCCCTCCTCTTCAATGGCGTCGATCGCGCCGAACGGGCACGCGCCCCAGCACGCGCCGCAGTGGATGCATTTTGTGGTGTCGATGGTGTGTGGCATGCGGATGTCACCGGAGATGGCGTCCATGGGGCAGTTGCGCTTGCACTTGCCGCAGCCCTTACACAGCTCAGCGTTGATCTCAAGATGACGCTTGCGGCCGTTGCAGATGGGGCAGTGGTGGTCGACCACATGGCGCAGATAGTCCTGACGGAAGTGGCGCAGCGTGCTCTGCACGGGCTTGCAGGCGCTCTGGCCGAGGCCGCAGAGAGCCGTTTCGCTGATGGTCTTGGCGAGCTCTTCAAGGAGATCGAGGTCTTCAAGCGTCCCCTCGTTCGCAAGGATGCGGTCGAGGATCTCCAGCATGCGCTTGGTGCCCTCGCGGCAGGGGACGCACTTGCCGCAGCTTTCGTTCTGCGTGAAGTGCATGAAAAAGCGCGCGGTCTCCACCATGCAGGTGTCCTCGTCCATCACGACCAGACCGCCCGAGCCGATCATCGCGCCGATGCTCTTGAGCGAGTCGAAGTCGAGCGGCAGGTCAAGGTGCTCGTCGCTGGCAGTCGTTGCGCCGCCGGAGGGGCCGCCGATTTGCACGGCCTTGAACTTCTTGTCGTTTTTGATGCCGCCGCCAATGTCGAACACCACCTCGCGGATGGTGGTGCCCATGGGCACCTCGATAAGACCCGTGTTATTGACGTTGCCGGTGAGGGCGAAGGCCTTGGTGCCGGGGCTCTTTTCGGTGCCGATGCCGCGATACCACGCCGCGCCGTTGCGGATGATCAGCGGGACGTTGGCAAAGGTCTCCACGTTGTTGAGCACCGTCGGCTCTGCCCACAGGCCGTGCTCGATGGTGCGCGGGGGCTTGACGCGCGGCATGCCGCGGTTGCCCTCGATGGACGCGGTGAGCGCGCTGCCCTCGCCGCAGACGAACGCGCCCGCGCCGCGATTGACATGGATGCGGAAGTTAAAGCCGCTGCCCATGATGTCCTCGCCCAGAAGCCCCAGCTCCTCAGCCTTGGCAATGGCGGCCTTGAGGCGGCTGACGGCCAGCGGATACTCCGCGCGCACATAGATGTATCCCTCGTCGCTGCCCACCGCGCGCCCGGCGATCATCATGCCTTCGAGCACACTGTGGGGGTTGCCTTCCATGACGCTGCGGTCCATAAATGCGCCGGGGTCGCCCTCGTCGCCGTTGCAGACGATGTACTTCTTACTGCTCTTCTGGCGGCGCGCGCCGTCCCACTTGCGCCCGGCGGGGAAGCCGCCGCCGCCGCGCCCGCGCAGACCGGAGTTGAGAATGTCCTGGCAGATCTGCTCGTCGGTCATGTCGAACAGCGCCTTTTCAAACGCGCTGTAGCCGCC
>CAYPLM010000243.1:0-1905 GCA_964411575.1 uncultured Oscillibacter sp.
GTACATGCCGCCGGAAAAAACGATTGAAATTTTTTCGCGTCTGCGGACGCGAAACTCTGCGAGACTTTTCCGACATGCTGAAACGCGTCTGCGCAGATCGGGTGTCTGCGCAGACGCGTTGTATTCTCTTCGGCGCGGCTTACTGCGGGCGGGCGATGAGGTTGATGAGCTTATTCTTAACGTAGATGACCTTGACGATCTGCATACCGGCAAGCGCCTTGGCCACGCGCTCATTCTGCTGTGCGGCCTCGACCACGGCGTCCTGCTCGCTGTCGGCGGCGACGGTGACAGTGCCTTTGAGCTTGCCGCCAACCTGCACGGCAATCTCGACGTGCGCAGCGACGGTCTTGCTCTCGTCATAGACGGGCCAGGCGGTCTGCATAGCCATCGTGCCGTGCGCGGCAGCGCAGCCGGTCAGCTCCCACATCTCCTCGACCATGTGCGGCGCGAAGGGAGAAAGCAGAAGCAGCAGCACCTCAAGGTCGCCGCGGCTGAGGCCGTTGGCGTAGAACTCGTTGACCATGGCCATGAGGGCGGCGATGGCGGTGTTCATCTTGAGTGTGTCAATGTCGTCAGTGACTTTTTTGATGGTCTTGTGGACGATGGGGGCGTTCTTTTCGGACACGGCTGTGTCTGCCGTGGCCATGTCCATGAGGTTCCACACGCGGTCGAGGAAGCGCTTACAGCCCTTCACCGCGTCGTCCGACCAGGTGGCTACCTTTTCAAAGTCGCCGATGAACATGATATAAAGGCGCATGGTGTCCGCGCCGTAGAGCTTGACCACGTCGTCGGGGTTAACGACGTTGCCGAGCGACTTGGACATCTTCACCGCCGGGCGCAGCGCCTGATTGCCGTATTTGGCGACGAGGGCGTCCTTCTCCTCCTGCGTGGCGGCGTTGCCGACATAGTGCGGGTTCTGCCCGAGGATCATGCCGTGGCTGGTGCGGCGGGCGTAGGGCTCCTTGGTGTGGACAACGCCGATGTCGTAGAGGAACTTATGCCAGAAGCGGGAGTAGAGCAGGTGCAGCGTGGTGTGCTCCATGCCGCCGTTGTACCAGTCCACCGGGCCCCAGTACTGCTCAGCCTCAGGGGAAACGGGGGCGGCATCGTCGTGCGGATCCATATAGCGCAGGTAGTACCAGCTCGAACCTGCCCACTGCGGCATGGTGTCGGTCTCGCGTTTGGCGGGCTTGCCGCAGCAGGGACAGGTGGTGTTGACCCAGTCAGTCATCTTGGAAAGCGGGCTCTCGCCGTCGTCGGTGGGCTCGTAGCTCTCCACCTGCGGCAGCACGACAGGCAGCTGCTCCTCGGGCACGGGCACCCAGCCGCACGCATCGCAGCGGATCATGGGGATCGGCTCGCCCCAGTAGCGCTGGCGGGAGAACACCCAGTCGCGCAGCTTATAGTTGACCTTTTCGTGTCCCCAGCCCTGCTCGACGGCGTACTGCTTCATGGCGGGGATGGCCTGCTTGACGGTCATGCCGTTCAAAAAGCCGGAGTTGACCATGATGCCGGTGTCGTCCTTGAGGGTGAAGGCTTCCTTGGTGATGTCACCGCCCTCGACCACCTCGACGATGGGCAGACCAAAGGCCGTGGCAAAGTCCCAGTCGCGCTGGTCGTGGCCGGGCACGCCCATGACGATGCCCGTGCCGTAGCTCATGAGCACATAGTCCGAGACGAACATGGGCACCACCGCGCCGGTGGCGGGGTTGACGACCTCGATGCCCTCGAGGCGCACGCCGGTCTTGTCCTTGTTCAGCTCGCCGCGCTCAAAGTCGCTCTTGCGGGCGGCCAACTGCTGATAGGCGGCCACGTCGTCCCAGTTTTTGATGAGCGGCTGCCACTTTTTGAGCAGCGGGTGCTCGGGGGAGATGACGGTGTAGGTCACGCCGAAGAGGGTGTCCA
>CAYPLM010000244.1:0-1897 GCA_964411575.1 uncultured Oscillibacter sp.
CGTTGCGCTCGGTGTAGATGTAGGGAGCCATTTTGGGGTTCCAGCGACGGGTCTGATGACCGAAGTGGACGCCTGCTTCGAGCAGGGCTTTCATGGATACGACGTTTGCCATGGTGAGTTGTTTCTCCTTTTGATTTAGTTTTGCCCTCTGGGTGCTTCATCCCCCCTGCCAACCGGATGGCACAGACAGGAAGTCGGCTCCCCATGCGGAATACCGTAGAAGTTTACCACAGTTTTTCCGGGATTGCAACTGTTTTTTCACATTTTCTGAAAATTTTTCGCGTTTATTTCGTCTCGCGGAACACGTCAAGGTTTTTCATGAAGTACTCCACGCCGGAGTACACCGTGGTGAGCACGATCACGGCGATGCACACGCCGTTGAGCACCTGCGGCGCGGGCACCCAGCTCTCGCTCAGCAGCATCATCAGGCACAGGCAGATCATCGTGGAGGCGGTTTTGATCTTGCCGGACCAGGCCGCCGCGATCACGCGTCCCTGCTCTACGGCCACCAGGCGCAGCCCCGACACGCCGAACTCGCGCAGCAGCACCACCGCCAGCGCCCAGCCGGGCATCTGCCCGCACTCGACCAGGTAGCACATCGCGGCCATGACCAGCACCTTGTCGGCCAGAGGATCCATGAACTTGCCGAAATTCGTGATCTGGTTGTAGTGCCGGGCGATGTAGCCGTCGACAAAATCGGTGAGGCAGGCGAGCATGAAGATGCCCAGCGCCCACCAGCGCGCGCCGGGGAAGTCAAGGTACAGCACCACAAGGAACACCGGAATCATCGCCACGCGTGCAAGCGTGAGCTTATTTGCAGTTGTCATCATGTCAATCTCCTTCCACGGCTTCGCCCGTCAGCTCGCCGTCCATCGCGCCGGTGATGCGCACAGGCACAAACTCGCCCGCGGCGATCTCGCGCGCGGCAGTGAAATAAATGCGGCCGTCAATGTCGGGCGACTCGGCGTAGCTGCGCCCCACATAGCCCATCGACTGCGGATCGAAGCCCTCGCACAGCACCTCCAGCACGTCGCCAAGACAACTTTCGTTGTACGCGTCGATGATGCGGCTTTGCAGGTCGACCACCAGCTCGGCGCGGCGGGCGGCCTCGCTTTCATCCACGCGCTCCATCTGCGCAGCGCGGGTGCCCTCCTCGGGCGAGTAGGGGAACACGCCCGCGCGCACCATCTTCTGCTCGTCGAGAAATTCGCACAGCTCTTCAAACTCGTCCTCGCCCTCGCCGGGAAGGCCGGTGATGATGGACGTGCGCAGCACGAGTCCGGGGATACGCGCGCGCAACTGGTCGAGCAAAGCGGTGATGTACGCCTTGTCGCCGCGGCGGTTCATCTTCTTCAGGATGGCGTCGTTGCAGTGTTGAAGCGGGATATCGAGGTACTTTAGTATCTTGTCCTCGCGGGCAATGATGTCGATGAGGCGGTCGTCGATGAGCTCGGGATAGAGGTAGTGCAGACGGATCCAGTGGAAGTCGAACTTGCACAGCTCCTCCAACAGGTCGGACAAGTGCGCCTTCCCGTCCCAGTCCACGCCGTAGCGCGTGATATCCTGAGCGATGACGATCAGCTCCTTCACGCCGGACTCAGAGAGCGCGCGGGCTTCTGCCAGCACGTTTTCCATCGGGCGGGAGCGGTATCTTCCGCGCAGGCGCGGGATGATGCAGAACGCGCACCAGTTGTCGCAGCCCTCGGCAATACGCAGGAAGGCATAGTGGCCGGGCGTGGTGAGCACGCGGCCAAACTCGTCGACGGGGGCGTTGATGTCGTCAAATCGGCTGACTGTGCCGCCGGCGAGCACCGTTTCCACGGCGGAGACGATGTCCTTATAGCTGCCGGTGCCGAGAATGCCGTCCACCTCGGGCAGCTCGCGCGTCACCTCGCCC
>CAYPLM010000245.1:0-1891 GCA_964411575.1 uncultured Oscillibacter sp.
CTACATGGGAAAGCCGCACTTCGATGTGTTCGAGCGCTTCTGGGCGAAGTACCAGCGGATCAACGCCAAAAACGGGCAGGAGCAGTATCTCGTGCCGTATCTCATGTCCTCGCACCCCGGCTGCACGCTTGCCGACGCGGTGGAGCTGGCGGAGTTTCTTCATGCTACCGGGCATCAGCCTGAGCAGGTGCAGGACTTTTACCCCACGCCCGGTACGCTTTCCACCTGCATGTACTACACCGGCATCGACCCGCGCGACATGTCGAGCGTGTATGTGGCCACCGACCCGCACGACAAGGCGCTGCAGCGCGCGCTTTTGCAGTGGAAGCGGCCGGAGCTGCGCGGCCTTGTGATCGAGGCGCTGCAAAAGGCAGGCAGGGAGGATCTCATCGGCTACGGCGAAAAGTGCCTCGTTCGTCCTGCGGGCGGCGCGCCGAAAGCGTCGGGCAAAAAGCCACCGGAGAAAAAGACGGCGGGCGGCGGCAAGGCGGCGCCGGAGAAAAAGCCCTTCAAGCGCAAGGCCGGATGGGCAAAGCCAAAAAAGAAGAAATAAAGCAGTGCGTTCCGATCACGCGGCGGTCAGGAGGTTTCTTATGACACATAAGCTTTTGCAGAATAAATGGGCGCGCGTGCTGGTGGCGGTGTTTGCCATGCTGCTGCACGCGTTTGGCACCAACTTTTTCATTGTGCCGATGGGGCTTTACTCCAGCGGCGTGTTGGGGCTGAGCCAGGTGCTGCGAACGCTGCTCTCCCGCGCGGTGGAGCTGCCGACGACGGTGGACGTGGCAGGTATCTTCTACCTGATGTTCAACATTCCCATCCTCCTTTTCGCGTGGAAAGGGCTCGGGCGCGGCTTTCTGGTGCGCACGGTGGTGTGCATCGCGTCCGACTCGTTTTTCCTCAGCGTGCTGCGCTCGCCCGCTGTGCCCATCCTCAGCGACCGTCTGGCTGCATGCGTCATCGGCGGCATCCTGTGTGGCTCGGGGCTTGGGCTTGCGCTCACCTGCGGCTGTGCCAGCGGCGGACTGGATGTGATCGGGCTGCTGCTGTCGAAAAAGGGCTCGCGCTTCACGGTGGGGCGCTTCAGTTTGAGCTTTAACGCCGTGCTGTACGCGGTGTGTCTGGCGCTTTTCGACGTGTCGACGGTGATCTACTCGGTGATTTTCATGGTCTTTTCCTCGCTCTTCCTCGACCGTGCGCACCAGCAGAGCATCCGCGTGCAGATGCTCATCTTCACCAAGGACGAGGATCCCGACCTTCCCAAGAGGATCATGCAGCGCCTCGGGCGCGGCGTGACGTACTGGGAGGGGCGCGGCGCTTACACCGGCGACTCGCTGCGCGTTTTGTGCGTGTGTATCACCAAGTTTGAGGAAGCCACGCTGCGCGAGGTCGTCCATGAGCTCGACCCGCATGCCTTCTTCATCATTCAGGAGGGCGTGCGCATCGACGGCAATTTTGCACAGAAGCTTTCATAATTGCATGAGGTTCCGGCCAAAGCCTTCGCACCGCGCATCAAAACACGGCGGCAACTGTCTTTTGACGGGAACATATGGGGGCTCCGGCGGGAGCCCCTTCTTTTTTGCATCGTTCTGTTCATTAGGATAACGAATGGAATGTATCATACATTTGACTTGCATTTTTGGATAAAATGCGGTAAAATGCGAAAAATATTTTTAATTTTATGGAGGAGCTGTCCATGTTTACTGACAATTATTTCAACAAGTTCGTCCTCGACCCCGACGTGGCAGAGGCTCTGCATAAAAGTCGCTGCATCGCCTACGCCGAAACACGCGACGAGCTGCGCGAAATGGCCTTTGGCCCCACGCACACCTCGCGCTACGACGTGGTGTACCCCATTGAGGGCAGGGGGATGGTGAAGGAGGCCGAGGTG
>CAYPLM010000246.1:0-1880 GCA_964411575.1 uncultured Oscillibacter sp.
CGGGCGAGGGTGCCAACGGACGTATCGCCATGGGCATCGCCGTGGTGGGCGGCAGCGGCCTGAGCGTGGCGCAGCTGGTGGAGCGCGCGGCGGCGCTCAACAGCGAGCGTATGGTGCTCGTGGGCGGAGATGTGGTGACAGAGGCGGGGACGGCGCTTTCCGGCGTGTTCGGTGCGGCGGCCGTGGCGGCGGCCATCGCCGTGCAGAGTGATCCGTCCATCCCCATGCAGGGTGCGGTGCTTGCGGGGCTTGGCGGCGTGAGCGTGCGCTACGGCGACAGTGAGATCGACACGCTGGTGCGCGGCGGCGTGACACCGCTGGAGGCTGTGGGGGGCGAGGTGTCCCCAGTGCGCGGCGTGACCACCCGTACCACCACCGGTGGTGCGGCGGACGCCACATGGCGCGAGCTGACGACCGTTTTGATCGTGGACGACGTGATCTCCACCATCCGCAGCAGTCTGCGCAGCCGCTTTGCCCGCAGCAAAAACACCGCACAGAGCCGTGGGGCGATCCGCTCGCAGGTGGTGCTGGAGCTGGAAAGCAAGCGTGCGCAGGAGCGCATCGAAAGCTATGGCGAGGTGAGCGTGCGCGCAATGGACGGCGAACCGACGGTATGCCTGGTGGAGTTCAGCTTTGTCGTGACGCATGGGCTCAGCCGCATTTATCTCACCGCGCATATCACGGTGTAACGAGGAGGAGAGAGTATGGCAACGAATGCGATCCCGACGAGCAGCGATATCTATCTTGAGCTGAACGGGAAGAAGATCGCGGTGGTGCAAAGCTACAGCGCGAAGGCTATACGCACGAGCCGCGAGGTGGAGGCCTTCGGCGAGAGCGAGCCCGTAGCGACCATTGCCGCGCAGCGGCGCTACACGCTGGAGCTCAGCCGCCTTTACGCGACCGATGCGGCCATTCGCGACGGCATCAACTTCTATGAGCTGGACAGCTTTTCACTTGTGATCTGCAAGCCGGACAAAAAGATCATCTACGATCAGTGCTGTTGGAGCAGCATCGAGGAGCTGGGGAAGCTGGGTGAGCCGGTGGCGGAGAAGGTGAGCATCGTGGCGCGCCGCCGTATGGAGATCAGCGCGTGAAACTGGGAGGAAAACGGGTGCGCCTGACGCTGCTGTCTGCGGCGGAGGTGCTGCGCGCCCGGCGCGAGACGCTGCACCTTGAGCGGGCGGACGGGGCGGAGCTTTCGCTGCGGCTGGACGCGGCGCTGCTGGCGCTGTCGCTGCGCAGTGGGGGCGAGCGGGTGTTTGCCGACGCAGAGCAGGCACTTGACGCGCTGAGCGTGGGGCAGATTCGGCGCTATGCTGCGGCGTACGAGCGGCTGGACGAGGGTGCGCGGCTGGAAGAGCTGCGCACGATAGCGCAGGAGCACGGGGAGCAGACGCAGGAGAAAAACGAGAGCTTTGACGAGGAGCGCTTTGCCCGGTTGAAGCGGGGAGAGCTGCCCGTGCGGGAAGCACCTGCGCAGCAGGACGAGGCGGCGCAGGAAAGCGCGGGCGTGTGGGTGCAGCAGACGGAGGACGCGTCTGCCGCACCGGAGGCGGTGCATGCGCTTTCCGTGCAGGAGCTGTCGAACGCGTTTGAGCGCGACGCGCGGCGCTATGACGGCGCGTTTCAAGCATACTAAGAAAGGAGGCGCGGGAGATGCGATTGACGCCGATGCGCTACAAAGGCTATACCTGGCCGCACAATCCGCAAAGCTACAGCATTCGCTATGAGCGGCGCGTGGCCGTGCGCAAGCTGCCCTACGGGCGCAGCAGCATGGAGGATCTGGGACTTGGCTGCCGTGTGATGGAGGGCGAGGGCGAATTTTGCGGCGAAGGTGCGTATGAGGAGTTTTCGCGCCTGGCAAGCGTGTTTTATGACGA
>CAYPLM010000247.1:0-1862 GCA_964411575.1 uncultured Oscillibacter sp.
CTCTGCCTCTGACCTGGGCCATTGAAATCTCCCGTTAGATAACCGCTTGTACAGCAGGATATATCCGTCACCACACCAGTACAGAGCCTTGATTCGGTCTGTCCGTCTGCCACAGAACAGAAACAGGCTTTCCTCATTCAGATTGCCGCCGAACTGCTGCGTTACAACGGCAGCGAGGCCGTCAATGCCCAAGCGGAGATCCGTGTAGCCGCAAGCGATGTAATAATTGCGGACTTTGGTTAGGTCTATCATAAACTTTGAATAGAGCGCAGGATTGCGGATACCGCATCCAGATCCACACCAACAGGAAGCCGCAGCTCAGCTCCACGGAAACGGATTTGAAGTAACTCCACCGGTTCAGGCGCGGAATCCAGTTGCACCAACTGTGGCGCAGCCGCTTCTACAAGCTTCGTGCGCAGTTTTTTCTGCCAGTAGTAAAAACTCTTTTCGGAAATACCGCGCTGTATGCAAAAAGCCTTATTGGTCATACCGCTGGACTTACTTTCCTGAATCAGCCTCGCCCAGGTCTGCGCTCGATATTCATCTCTTACTGCCAATACATCTGCTATTTGATAACACCCCTTTGCTAGTCTCTCGAATAGCTTACCCGCAGCTATTCGAGTCTTGGGTTATTATCTCATATCACCCCTGACGTTGCTAGGTGTGCGGTTATTATGCGCTTACACATTTTCGGAGAAGTTCAGGTATTCTTGCATTCTGGAAACGTCCGAATATAAAAAGAAAACACTATAAATGTCAACTTTTCGCAAGTTGCATCTATAGTGTCCTCTAAAGATGTGCTTCACCCACACTATAGATGCAACTCACAAGCCTGCCCTATTTAATTACTTTTCTTGTATATGAGACAACGAAGATTGAGAACATTGCTAATCCTATTACTTTTTCAGCAATCAAAAAATAGTACGCTCGCAACATGGTCGGAATAATGTCACCGCTTTCAATCTGCAAGAATACTTGCAAACTGTATATCCACGCTACACTCAATACCCCCATCTCCTGATATAAGATATTATCAAATTGCAAATAAGCTACATCCAACCATCTACAATATAAGCAAGCAAAACCAGTAACAATTGCTAATATCCAGAACAAAAACTTTGCAGGCTTGGTTGCATAATTTCCGCACAGGATGTCCAAAAAAAGTTTTTCAAACGCCCAAGATACAGCGGCACCAATCAGTCTCACTGTGATCGTGAAATATGCCCAAAGTCTCTTAAAAAATTTCTTTTTGTAATTTTCTGTCCTTCCGACCGCCCCATAATCTGTCCACGCATCATGTATTCTTCCAGAACTCCGATAACGCTTACTAAGTACATAAGCAGCATCTGCATTATCCAAATCACCCTCGCTCTGATAGTTCTCTGCCAAAATTGTAAGCTGGTTTGCTTTATCTGTAGATGATGTCGGACACAAGATTATATTATCAGTTTTGGGATCATAGACATATTGTAGCTGATTATGGAATAACTTCTTCGAAAAACGATTTTGAATTTTCAGCCTGCCAAGTAACGATGAGTCTTTAAAACAGTAACAAGTGTAGTTCTTATACCCCTGATTTCCCAGCAACACACAATCTCGAATGACGCTCTCCTGGATTACAATATGCTCGGCGAGTGACACGCGGAAGTCCAGAAGCCCGTTGATATTTGCTTTGTATAGCAAAATCATTCCAACAATAGAATCAACAAAATCAATTGGAACTGTTGGTGTTTCTATCTCCCAGAAGCTAAATTGCCACTTGGGGCAATTCATATTTGTAAAGTCCAGTGTGTTGTCTCCCAAAATACATTTATGGCAATACCGCACAGAAAAATAGTGGCAAATACCGCCAAGTGTGGTAT
>CAYPLM010000248.1:0-1850 GCA_964411575.1 uncultured Oscillibacter sp.
CAACATGGTCGTCGGCGTGAGCGAGGGCTACAAGAAGGAGCTCGAGATCAACGGTACCGGTTACCGTGCCGCCAAGGACGGCAAGAAGCTCGTCCTGACCATCGGTTATTCCCACCCCGTTGAGATGCCCGAGATCGACGGCATCACCATCGAGGTCCCTGCGCAGAACAAGATCGTCATCCTCGGCTGCGACAAGCAGAAGGTCGGTCAGTTCGCCGCGGAAGTCCGCGAGAAGCGCCCGCCTGAGCCGTACAAGGGCAAGGGCATCAAGTACGTTGACGAGGTCATCCGCCGCAAGGCTGGTAAGACCGGCGCCAAGAAGTAAGGAGATGTGCCGTTATGATTAAAAGACCCGATACCAAAGCGCAGCGCATCAAGCGCCACCAGAGAGTTCGCGCGAAGGTTTCCGGCACGCCCGAGAGACCCCGCCTGAACGTGTTCCGTTCTGAAAAGAACATCTATGCTCAGATCATCGACGATGTCAACGGTGTGACCCTGGCTTCCGCGTCCTCCCTCAAGATGGACAACGGCAGCAACAAGGCCGCTGCCCGCGAGGTCGGCAAGCTGGTCGCCGAGCAGGCCAAGGCCAAGGGCATCGAGACTGTCGTGTTTGACCGCGGCGGTTACCTGTTCCACGGCCGTGTGGCTGAACTGGCCGAGGGCGCCCGTGAGGGCGGTCTGGAATTCTAAGAAGGAGGTACAACGAAATGCCCAGATTTGAACGTGAACCCAGCGAATACATGGAAAAGCTCGTTGCCCTCAACCGCGTTTCCAAGACCGTTAAGGGCGGCCGCGTGATGAAGTTCTCCGCGCTGATGGTCGTCGGCGACGGCAAGGGCAAGGTCGGCTACGGCCTTGGCAAGGCTGCCGAAGTTCCCGAAGCTATCCGCAAGGGCCTTGAGGCTGCCAAGAAGAATATGGTCACCGTGACTCTGTCCGGCACCACCATTCCCCACGAGACCATCGGCGAGTTCGGCGCCGGCCGCGTGCTGCTCAAGCCCGCCGCCCCCGGTACCGGCGTGATTGCCGGCGGTGCTGTGCGTGCCGTTGTTGAGGCCGCCGGCATCAAGGATATTCGTACCAAGTGCCTGCGTTCCAACAACGCCAACAACGTTGTCGGCGCAGCGTTCGAGGGTCTCAAGTCCATGCGCAGCCCCGAGCAGGTCGCCAAGACCCGCGGCAAGAGCGTGGAAGAGATCATCGGTTAAGGAGGCAGAGGAACATGGCTAATCTGAACGTCAAGCTCGTCAAGAGCCTCAATGGCAGACTGGAAAAGCACATTGCCACTGCCAATTCTCTCGGTCTGCGCAAGATCGGTGATTGCACCGTGCAGCCCGACAACGACCAGACCCGCGGCAAGATCGCCAAGATCGGCTATCTGCTTCAGGTCACTGAAGAAAAGTAAAGGAGGAGCTGTCAAATGAAGTTAAGTGAACTGTCTCCTGCTGCCGGCTCCGTTCGCGAAGCTTACCGCAAGGGCCGTGGCGCCGGTTCCGGCAACGGCAAGACCGGCGGTCGTGGTCACAAGGGTCAGAAGGCCCGCAGTGGCGGCGGCGTGCGCATCGGTTTCGAAGGCGGCCAGATGCCTCTGGCGCGCCGCACCCCGAAGCGCGGCTTCAACAACATCTTTGCCAAGCCCTATGAGATCATTAACCTCTCCGCTCTCAACAAGTTTGAAGACGGCGACACCGTGACCGCCGAGGCGCTGCTCGAAAAGGGCATCCTCAGCAAGTGCGAGTACGGCGTGAAGGTTCTTGGCAATGGCAAGGTCACCAAGAAGGTCAATGTGAAGGCGTCTGCTTTCTCCGCTTCTGCCAAGGAGGCTATCGAGGCAGCAGGCGGAAAGGCAG
>CAYPLM010000249.1:0-1841 GCA_964411575.1 uncultured Oscillibacter sp.
ACCCAGCCCGACGGGCATTTTGTCATCGACATCGGCGGCGGCACGAGCGACATCGCCGTCATCTCGCTTTCGGGCGTGGTGGAGAGCGCGTCGATCAAGGTTGCCGGCGACCAGTTCAACGAGTCGATCATCAAGTATATGCGCCGCAAGCACAATCTGCTCATCGGCGAGCGCACGGCTGAGGAGATGAAGATGAAGATCGGCTGCGTGTTCCCGCCCGACGAGGAGATGACCATGGACATCAAGGGCCGCTGCCTGCTCACGGGTCTGCCCAAGCTGACCACCGTGACCTCCACGGAGATGATGGACGCGTTTGAAGAGCCGGTGGAGCGCATCATGGAGGCCGTGCATCAGGTGCTCGAGCGCACGCCGCCGGAGCTTGTGGCCGACATTTCCACCAACGGCATCATCATGACCGGCGGCGGAAGCCTCATCCACGGCTTTGACAAGCTCGTCACCGCGCGCACCGGCATCCACACCGTCGTGGCGGAAAATGCCATCTCCTGCGTGGCCGAGGGAACGGGCAAGAGCCTGGACAGCGTGAGCGAAATGCGCGACGGCACCATGAATCTCTCGAGGAGAAAACAGATCAACTGAGATTGTCAAAAAAGCGCTGACGCCGCTTTTTTGAGAAGGCTTGCAGCTCGCCGCAGCACACTCGCGCCATGCGCGAGCACGGAAAGCGGGCTGAGATATGTTTTTTCCGACGCGCGTGTCACCGGAAAAAACGATCAAACTTATTTTGTGTCTGCGGACGCGAAACTCTGCAAGGCTTTTTTTGACGCACCGGGCTGCTGCAACGTGTTTTGCAGCAGCCCTTTTTGTCTGGGGATGGGCGCTTGAATGGGCGGCGCGTTTGTGGTATAATACGGCATAGTTTCGGTTTTCTGGTTTGGAGGCGTTTTTGATGAAGCTTTCTGTGCGCGAGCTGTCGCATGCGGCGCTCATTGCCGCAGCGTATGCTGCGCTTTCGTGGGTGTCGTCGCTGTTCGGGCTGACGTTCGGCCCCGTGCAGCTGCGGCTGAGCGAGGCGCTGTGCGTGCTGCCCCTGCGCGAGCGGGCGGCGGTGCCGGGGCTGGCGCTGGGCTGCCTGCTGACCAACCTTCTAAGCCCCTATGGCCTTTTGGACATGCTGCTGGGCACGGCGGCCACGCTTTGCGCGGCGCTGTGGTCGGCGCGCAGCCGGACGGGCGCGGAGGCTGCGTTTGCGCCGGTGGTGTGCAACAGCGTGGTGGTGGGCGCGCTGCTGGCCTGGGAGGAGACGGGCTTTTCCGCCGCCTTTGCGCCGCTTTTCGCCTACCACGCGTTCACCGTGGCGCTGGGCGAGGCGCTGGTCTGCTTCGCACTGGGGTTGCCGCTGCTGCGCGCGCTGGAGAAAAGCGAGGTACGGGCATGAAAAAAGCGCGTGTCTGGGACACTGCAACGGCGCTGTGTGCGCTTTCCGGCGTGTTGCTGGCCGTGACCACGGGTGACGGCTTCATGGGCGCAGCATCGAGCCTATTGTACTTCACCATGCAAAGCGGGCTGCTCAGCGGCCTGACCGCTGCCGTCAGTGCGGCGGCACGGCGGCAAGGCGCACTGCCGCGCTGGCTGATGACGCTGCGGCATGTGACCTCCACTGGCTCGGCGCTGACGTTCTTTGTGTTCTGGCTGATGCTTGCGCCGCAGTTCGGCCTTGCCTATGTGCTCACGCTGTCCAATCTTTTCAACCACCTGCTCACGCCGGTGCTGGCCGTGTCGGGCTATCTCGGCTTTGACCGCGACCGTCCCGCCGCGCAGCGCAGCTGGCTTTGGGCGCTGTGCGAGCCGCTTTGCTACCTTCTCTTCTCCTTCACCGTGGC
>CAYPLM010000250.1:0-1830 GCA_964411575.1 uncultured Oscillibacter sp.
GAGGTGTACGATGGCCGGAAGAAAGGGTCAGAATTATATGCACGGCGCGGCGATATTGACCGTGGGCGTGATAATAATGAAGATACTGGGCTTCATATACAAGATACCGCTCGGCAATATCCTCGGTGACGAGGGGTATTCGATGTTCATGGGCGCGTACAACATCTATTACATCTTCTTCACGCTTGCGACAGCGGGTCTGCCGGTCGCGCTGTCGCGCCTTGTGGCGGAAGCGGACGCAAACGGACGCGCCAAGCAGGAGGAAAAGACCTTCCGCGTGGCAAGGGCAACTTTCTTCGTGATAGGTCTTGTGTTCGCGGCGATTATGTTCATATTCCCGGAATGGCTGGCGGACAAGTACCTTGAAAATCCGGATGCGGCACTGAGCATAAAGGCAATGAGTCCGGCGATTTTGCTGGTATGCCTGGTTTCTGCATACCGCGGCTACTGTCAAGGCAACGGCAACATGATACCCACCACGGTAGACGAGGTGCTGGAGGTTCTGTTCAAGGTCATATCGGGGCTTATCATCTCGCTACTGGTCATGCGGGCGGGGCTGGGTCGACCGATGGGGTCTGCCGGCGCGATACTGGGCGTGTCGATAGGCTCGGTAGTGTCGCTGTTGTACATGATAATATACAAGCGGCGCAACTACGATATTCTCGCCTCGTCGTACTCGGCGGGTATAGTGGACGTAAACGATGTGCCGGAGGATGACGGCGAGGTCGATTCCGCAAGGAAAATAATAAAAGACATACTCACCATTGGCATTCCAATAGCCTTCGGTGCGTGCATAATGGCGTTGCTGAACTCTGTGGACTCCAAGCTCTGTATGAACCGCCTGCAAAGCGCGGCGGGGTTCAGCTATTACGAGGCAAAGGTGCTATACGGCGTGTACGGCAAGGCACAGACGCTCTTCAACCTCCCGGCGGCGTTCATCACACCGCTGACGATCGCGATAGTTCCGGCGATTTCCGGGGCGATCGCGCGTGGAGCGAACAAAGAGGGTGCGAAGATAGCCGAGGACTCAATGCGTATTTCGGCGGTCATCAGCCTGCCGATGGGTGTGGGGCTGATGGTGCTGAGTGCGCCGATAATGAACGTGCTGTATCCTAACAGCAACGAGGCAGGACCGGGACTGTTGACGATAATGGGTGCGGCGAGCTTTTTCGTGTGCATAGTGCTGATGGAAAATGCCGTACTGCAAGCATCGGGCAAGGAAAAGCTGACAATGCTGACGATGATATCCGGCGGGCTTATCAAGATAGGCGTGAACTGGTTTTTGGTGGCGCGTCCGGAAATAAACATCTACGGCGCACCTGTGGGAACGCTGGTGAGCTATTTGGTGATGGCGGTGATGAACTATGTGTTCATGTGCCGCGCACTTGAGGAGAGACCTCACCTCGCACCGGTATTCGTGCGTCCGCTCGCAGCGAGCGCGTTGATGGGTGCGGCGGCATGGGCAATATATGGGCTGTGTTCACGCTTCATCGGCGGAGGAAGCTGGATGGGTACGGCGTTGAGCATGGTGCTGGCTGTGCTGGTGGCGGTCGTGGTATATGCGGTGAGCGCGATATGCCTGAAAACCGTGACAAATGAGGACTTGAAGCTTATCCCCGGCGGCGAAAAGGTGGGCAAGCTACTGCATATCCGCTGAAATAGCACAAATCCGCCGAACATTTTTCAAAAAATCCATATTTTAAGGTAATTTGCACTTGATATTAACCGCAAAATATGCTAGATTTTTAATGTCGTTTTTTTGACGGCATGATTAATGAGTATTCTGCTCAGTTTTAGGGCAGACTCATCATATCATGGCAGAAGCCATAC
>CAYPLM010000251.1:0-1827 GCA_964411575.1 uncultured Oscillibacter sp.
AATGTTCGAAGTTGATTTCAATGAAACAGCCCTCGCGCTCAGGCAGTTATAAAGATTCACCTGGTAGCTATACCCCACAATCCCTCCGATGTACGTGGCGCTTGAGGCCGTTTCTGTGATGGCGATCAGTCCGTAGTTGAGACAATTGTAGATGTATTTATATGTGCCTTGGTTAAGATATCCTCCAATCCCTCCAATGTATAAATAACCTTTTGTCGCTCCCTTCATCCGGATCTCCCCATAGTTGGCGCAGTTCTTTACGTCTGTTCTATAGCTTGAACTGGATGAAAGAATATATCCCACAATACCTCCGATCTGCGTGGTCCCAGATGTTGTCCCATCGCACGTGATTGCACCATAATTGATGCAGCTCCGGATGTATTCGGATGTTTTATCGGAGTGCGTGAAGTATCCCAAAATCCCTCCGATGTACGAGGTTCCCCCGATGGCTCCTAGCTTGATCTCCCCAAAGTTGATGCAGTTCTTCAGGTCGGCTGGGTGGCTCTTGTCTGTTGAATAGAGGTATCCAGCGATTCCTCCGGTGTACTGGCTGCTTGTCGGGGATCTTCTGATGGCGATCGTCCCGTAGTTGAAGCAGGACTGGATCAATTTGACTGCGCTCTGGCTGCTGAGGTGTCCTACAAGCCCTCCTAGGTACAGACCCCCGGTCGTTCCGCTTAGGGTTATACTCCCGTGATTGTCGCAGTTCTGGATTAGCTGCCCCGCGTTTTTCCCTGAGACCCTCCCCACAAGCCCTCCTATGTACGAGGTGCTGCTGCTCCCTGTATGGGTGATGGCACCGTAGTTGTTGCAGTTCTCCATCAATTTGGCTGTGTAGACTGAAGATCCCATGTTGACGTATCCAGCAACCCCTCCCATGTAGAGGTTTTGACTACTCCCGCTCCCGCTGAAAATCACACTCCCAAGGTTGATGATGTTCTCGAAACGGCAAGGCGCGTTGTTTTCAACGCAGTACCCAATGATCCCTCCAATGTATGCGTGGCTGCCAGCGAGGCTTCGGATGGAGCACGTCTCGTCCAGGATGAGATTCCTGACGGTCACCCCGTATCCAGAGTATCCGAACAGCCCCGCGTACTGCAGGTACCCCTCGACATTGAGGTTGCTGATCGTGTGCCCCTGCCCCTCGAAAGTCCCCTGGAAGAAGTAGCTGTTGCCGTTCCCAATGGGATAGAAATGGTCCATGAGATATCTGGGGACATCAACATCGAACTCGAGGAACACGGTCGTCCCATTGAACTGGTCTAGCCCAGAGTTCACGACCTTCGAGAAACTGATAAAGTCGTCGATGGTCCGGAGGTGCGTGCAATCCCACACGGCACGCAGGAGGACATTGTGCCCGGGCATCGTGAAAACATTCCCGGTGTGATCTCCGTAGTCGTTCTCCCACCACCCGAACCTGCAGTCCTCCCGGGTGGAAATGTTCGGCAGCGTCACAACCTCGTGGTAATCGGCAGTTATCGTCTCGACATCCGATCCCCCTCTGGTGTCGAAGGTGATGGTGTGGTTTCTCTTCCCGAAATCTCCGTACAGGTGGGTGTTCTCGGCGATCTCAAGTCGGGTCATCAGGTCTGTGAGCTCTTCGTCGTTGTACCACCCGTCGAAGTGCACGTCATCCGAGTCCTCGTTTGCGAGGTCGGGGAGCAGAATGATTGAGGAATTCACCCAGAAGCTGGGCCTTATCCCGTTGATGCTGAACGTCACGTTCTTCTTCTCCGGGTTCAGGACCCAATACGAGTACTCGTCGTACATGTACTGCCTGTTCACAAACGAGTTAAGCGCGCTGATGAGGGAGGTCCCGGTGTAGTT
>CAYPLM010000252.1:0-1815 GCA_964411575.1 uncultured Oscillibacter sp.
GGTGCAGCAGTGTCTCGTTGCCCTTGGCCAGACGCACCATGGTTTCATAAATGGCGGCGTCGCCGTGGGGATTGAGGCGCATGGTCTGGCCGACGATGTTGGCGCTTTTTGTGCGTCCGCCGGTCAAAAGCCCCATTTTGTACATGGTGTACAGGAGCTTGCGATGCGAGGGCTTGAAGCCGTCGATCTCGGGGATGGCGCGCGAGACGATCACCGACATGGCGTAGGGCATGAAGTTCGTCTCCAGCGTTTCGGTGATGGGCTGGTGCACCACCTCGGCATGCAGCCCCATGACATTGGGGTTATCCCGGCGGACAGCGGGTTCCTTTTTTTCATTTTTCTTCATGGATCCACCTCTACAGATTCTGTCCCCAGTGTATCACATTTTTTCCTCCGGCGCAACACCCACCACGCGCACGGTTTTCTCCTCCACGCAAAAGCGCACCTCCATCCCCGCAAAGCGCATGCCATACACGCGCGTGGGGTCGTCATGGTAGTGCGGGCGTGGGTCACAGGCCAGCACGCCGCAAAGCGCCTCGCGCTTTTCCTGCGGCACCTGCTGCAAAAGCGCCGGGGGAAAGTCCACCGTCAGTTCCTGTGCACGCTGCGGGGCAAAGCCGCCTGCGGCGTCGGGGATGCAGTCGGCATAGGGAAGGTAGGGCTTGATGTCATAGATGGGCGTGCCGTTTACCAGGTCAGCGCCCGAGACGAGGAGCGTGTCGCCGCGCGGCGTGTGCTCCACGCCCTCCAGACGCACACAGGAAAGGCCGATGGCGTTGGGGCGGAAGGGCGAGCGCGTGGCAAAAACGCCCATGCGCTCGTTGCCGCCCAGGCGCGGGGGGCGCACGGTGGGCGACCAGGTTTCGCGCACGGCCTGCGAAAACTGCCAGATCAGCCACAGGTGCGACCAGCCCTCGATGCCGCGCAGCGCGTCGCTGTTTCGAAACTCCGGCTCGAACACGACGCGTGCACGAAGCGCGCGCACCAGCCCGCTTTGCCGCGGGACGCCGAATTTTGTTTCAAAGTCGCTTTCGATATGCGCGATGACCTGAATGCTGTGCTGTTCCATCGCCGCTCAGACCACGTTGACTCCGACGCGTCCGTCGGGGATGTCGCGCGGGGTGTAGCGCTCCTCCGTCATGCCCACGGCCACCGCGCATGCAGGCGTGAAGCCCTCCGGAATGCCGAGGCGCGCCATCAGCTCGCTGTTTCTGCTCAGCGCGATCGCGCAGCCCCAGATGTGGCACACGCCCGCGCCCTCGTCCACGGCCGCCAGCGCCATGCTGTGGGCGAGGATGGCCGCGTTGGAGTAGCCCACGTTGTCCGCAGACGCCGTGGAAACAAGGATCAGCTCCGGCGCGTTGTAGAGCACACGGCGGCCGCTCATACCGAACACGCGCGCGGCGTTTTCCTCCAGCACGTCCATCATTTCCCTGCTTTTTACCACGGTGAGGTGCACCGCGTCATAGCGTCCCATGCCCACGGGCGACGCGTTCGCCGCGTGGAGAAGCTTTTGGCGCGTCTCGTCCGAGATCGGCTCGCCGGTAAAGGAACGGATCGAACGCCGGGCATTCAAAACAGCAGTAAATTCCATATCTCTGCCTCCTGTTTTTTATTGGATATATCAATTATACCATAACACGGCGTTTTCGCAAGAGAAATACGCATACGCTGCGACGGTCCAAAGCACGTCAAAAAGCCCGGAGGTGAACTCCGGGCTTCAGCGTGTCAAAGAACCCCCAGCATTCCGAGCAAGTGCGCACACTGGCGTGGGAATCCGTACTCCTCACGCAGGGTCGATTTGGAAACGCAGGA
>CAYPLM010000253.1:0-1812 GCA_964411575.1 uncultured Oscillibacter sp.
GAAGTAGGTGCGATAGGAGTAGCAGATGAGGATGGTGGGCAGCAGCCACGGGAAGAGCAGGCAGTATTCCAGCACCACGCCGGACTTCTTGCCGCGATTTTTAAAAATGTAGTTGCACGCTACCACCACGATCACGCAGGCCAGCGCCGCTGCGAGCGCCGACATGACAAAGCTCATCTTGATGCCGCCGAGCGTGGCCTCGTTGGAGAAGAGACCGGAGATGGAGCCCTTGCGCACCTTATAGGTGCCGCGTGAGGTGAGATACTGGTAGTCCTGCGTGCCAAAAAAGTTGATCAGAGTCCAATTGGACAAATCCAACTTTTTCATTCGGATGGCGCTGTAGGTCTGGAAGGAGAAGATCACGATCATCACCACGGGGATCATGTAGATGATGAACAGAACATACGCGTAGATGTGCGCCAGCACGTTCCACACGGGGCTTGTGATCTTCTGCTTGACGAGCTTTGCTTTGGTCTTGGACACGGAGAGGTAGTGCCCTTTGCGCTCATAGGCGGAAAGTACCGTCAAAAGCACGATGGTGAACAGCGCCAGAATGATCGACAGCAGCGCTGCGCGCGCCTGCGGGAAGGACTCATCCGCCGTGGACGAGCCGGCCAGACGCACGATCTCGGGGTTGATGGAGTCGTAGCCGAGCAGCGTGGGAGCGGACATGGCGCAAAGGCCGGTGATAAACGTCATCACCGTCAGC
This sequence comes from uncultured Oscillibacter sp., assembly GCA_964411575.1. Taxonomy (GTDB): domain Bacteria; phylum Bacillota; class Clostridia; order Oscillospirales; family Oscillospiraceae; genus Hominicoprocola. Next base: position 710 of record CAYPLM010000253.1, read on the forward strand.
GAGAACATGGTGGGCATGAGCGTGGGGAAAACCACCTTCCAGAGTACCTTGAACGGCTTTGCGCCCATGTTGCGCGCGGCCTCGACGGTGTTGTAATCGATGCCGCGGATGGCGTTGCGCAGGAAGAGCGCGTGGTTGCTGGTGCAGGCGAAGGTCATGGTGAAGAGCACCGCGTTGAAGCCGGTGAACCAGCTTGTGTTCATGTCGGGGAAGATCTCGGCAAGCGCGGTGGTGAGGATGCCATCGGAGGCGTAGAGGAACAGATAGCCCGTCACCAGCGCCACACCGGAGTAGATCATGGTGGTCATGTAGCCCAGGCGCAGGATATTGGCGCCCTTGATGTCGAAATACTCCGTGAGCAGCACAATGGAGACACCCACGATGTTCACCGTGATCACAAGACAGATAGCCAGCTTGAGCGAGTTCCACACATAGCGCCCCATGCTGCCCGCGAAAAAGAACTTGATCACGGCCAGCGCGTCGCGCTCTCCGGCGGCGTTGGTGGCGTTGAAGATGCTCATGAGCGTGTTGAGGCAGGGCATGAGCATGAAGCCGAAGAAGAAGTACGCGAAAAACACGATACCCACGATACGCAGCACGAAGGCCGCGTCGAACCGGGGCTTACTCAGCGAGGACGCGCCCATCACTCCACCTCCCCGGCGGAGGGAGCGTAGGCCATCACGTCGGCGGGGTTGAGCACCACCTTCACGCTCTGGCCGGGCTCGTAGATGTTCACGCCGTCGTTCTTTTCGATGACCTTGAGGGTCTGCGTGCCGACGTGGATGTAGTATTTGATGTAAAGCCCGTAATACTCGCAGCTTTCCACCACGCCGTCCAGCGTCAGCTCGCCGCCGCGGGGGGTGACGTTGACGTGCAGGCGCTCGAGTCGGACATAGTTGTGCTTCGCCGCGTCCAGCTGTGCGCCGGAGGCGTTGAGCGAGGCGACGGTATCGTCATTCAGGCGGTTGATATCGCCGATAAAATTGCAGACAAATTCAGTTTTGGAGAAGTTGTACACCTCGTTGGGCGTGCCCACCTGCTCGATGACACCCTTGTTGAACACGGCAATGCGGTCGGACAGGGTGAGCGCCTCCTCCTGGTCG
>CAYPLM010000254.1:0-1809 GCA_964411575.1 uncultured Oscillibacter sp.
CGTCAACGCCGAGCTCGCGGGCTCCCGCCTCAACGGCAGCCTCGACGCTTTTGCCCTGCGCCGTAACTTCCATTTTCATAACTATCACCTTTGTGAAATTCTACGTTGTTTTACTTGTTGTCCTTGTCGTCGGAGGAATGCTCGTCGGTCGACTCATTCTTTTCGTCGCCTTTGAGCGGAACCTGTCCGATCAGCGAATTGCCCTCGTTCTGCTTGGCAGCTCGCTTTGCCGCTTTGGCTTCGCGTTCTGCTTCCTGCTGTGCTTCATAGGCTGCCATATACTCTTCATCGTCGATGCGATGGAGCGAGCGTACGAGCTTTTTGTCACCCGAGGTAGCGGTCATATTGCCCTTCTTTTTCTTGGACTGCTTTCCGCCGTATTCGCGCTCTGCCGCCTTGTAATCCTCCTCGGTAAAGGTCGGATAGGGCATCACCTTGGTCAAAACGAACTGCTGAACCACGCCGAGAATGTTCTGGAAAATCCAATACACGCCGATGACGGCGGGCACGGTAAAAGCAATCCAGACGCTCATGAGCGGCATGGTGAAGTCCATAATCTTGTTCGATGCGGCGGTCTGTTCGTCCTGCTGAGGCTGATACATCATCTTACGATTGAGCTTCATACTGCCGTAGCTGAAAACGAAGGTGAGGATAGGCACAAGCAGAAGCCAGCTCGGTTCGGAGAGGCTCGGAATCTGCGAAAGGTCGAAGCTGTTGCCGAAGGCATTGAAGTTGGGCAGCGCCTCAACCGAAGCGATGGTCATGCCCTCGATATCGGTGAAGGCAGCGAAATTCTGCCGCATGATATCGACAATGCGAATCTGCGAAAGCACCGTGTTTTCGGCAGCTCCGATAATCTCGACGGCGCGTGCGGAAATGGTTTCAATCACCGCAGAGCTTTGCAGACAGAGATACTTGATCGGATGAGTAACCACCTCATAAAGCGAGAAGAGAATGGGAAGCTGAATCAGCATAGGGAGGCATCCGCCCATCGGGTTGAAGTTCTCCTTCTGATAGAGCGCCATGATCTCTTCCTGCATTTTCTGCTTGGTCACGTTGTCGTCACGACCGGCATACTTGTTACGGATGGCCTGCTCCTTGGGACGAAGCGAAGCCTGCTTGACCATGTTCTTCTGCTGCTTGAGACCGAGCGGGAAGAGAATAACCTTGATGACAATGGCAAAGAGCAGGAGTGCGATGGCATAGTTGTTTGTCAGTGCGTAGCTGACTCGGATGATAAATCCGAGCGGGACATTCAGAATGTCGAAAATGTTTTCAAACATTGATTTTTTCCTTTTGCCATTTGGATTTTATTCGATTTTCAACATACAAACGAAAAATCATGCCTTACGATTTCGCGTTCGTTTGGGCACGGGATCGTAACCGCCGCGCCCGAAAGGATTGCATCGTAAAATCCGCCACAGCGCAAGTCCGCTCCCGAGAATGCATCCCCATTCGGAGATTGCCTCGATAGCATACTGACTGCAAGTCGGGGTAAACCGACAGCAGGGCGCCTTCAGCGGAGAAATATACTTACGATACAGGGAGATGAGCAAAATCAAAAGGTGCTTCATGTCGCCTCGCTCCCGACGCATCCCGAAGGTTCGGTTTGCGGCGTCGCATCCTTTTTTGCGGGAGTTTCGGCCATCCCCAGCTTTTTGAGGCTGCGGAGAAGCTCTCTGTAGATATCGCTCGATTTGGCTCCGACCGCCGCCTCGCGCGCAACAATAACGATCAGATGACCTCTGCGGACGCCAAGCTCACGATCTGCCTGCCTGTAGCCCTCACGGAGGATTCGCTTGACTCGGT
>CAYPLM010000255.1:0-1797 GCA_964411575.1 uncultured Oscillibacter sp.
TGGAGTTCAAGAAGGGCTACGGCCCCGAGATGATCACCGGCCTTGCCAAGATCGATGGTCTGCTCGTCGGCGTGGTCGCCAACGCGCAGGGCATGCTGATGAACTACCCCGAGTACAAGATGGCCACCTATGGCTCCGCGATGGGCGTGGGCGGCAAGCTGTACCGTCAGGGCCTGATCAAGATGAACGAGTTCGTCACCCTCTGCTCCCGCGACCGTATCCCCATGCTGTGGATCCAGGATACCACCGGCATCGACGTCGGCAACGACGCCGAGCGCGCTGAGCTCCTTGGTCTCGGCCAGAGCCTGATCTACTCCATCCAGTCCAGCGGGCTGCCCATGATGGAGATCACCCTGCGCAAGGGTACTGCGGCTGCGCACTATGTGCTCGGCGGCCCGCAGGGCAACGACAACAACGCCTTCTCCATCGGCACCGCCACCACCGAGATCTACGTCATGCACGGCGAGACCGCCGCTGCCGCGATGTACGCCCGCCGCCTCGTCAAGGACGAAAAGGCCGGTAAGGATCTCCAGCCCACCATCGACAAGATGAACGAGCTGATCCAGGATTACGCCCACAAGTCCAGCCCCAAGTTCTGCGCCAAGGCAGGCCTGACCGACGAAATCGTCGACATGAACGACATGCGTCCCTACATCCAGGCCTTTGCCAACGCCTGCTACCAGAACCCCGAGAGCATCTGCCCGTTCCATCAGATGCTGCTGCCGCGTGTGATCCGCGACTACGACAACCTGCACTAAAACAAATGCCCCCGCGCACGGTTCGTGCCGCGCGCGGGGGACTGCGAGGAAGCTATGAGCATTTTTACCATGGGCATCGACGTGGGCTCCACCGCGTCGAAGTGTGTGATTATGAAGGACGGAAGCGAGATTGTGGCCAAGTCGCTCGTGCCGGTGGGCACGGGGACGACGGGGCCCGCCCGCGCCATTGCACAGGTGCTTGAAAGCGCCGGTATGACGCGTGAGCAGATGAACTTCGTCCTCGCCACGGGATACGGCCGCAACAGCCTCGACGGCCTTGCCGACGCGCAGATGAGCGAGCTTTCGTGTCACGCGCGCGGCGCGGCGTTCCTGTTCCCCGGTGTGCACACCGTGGTCGACATCGGCGGGCAGGACGTCAAGGTCATCGAGATCGAGGACGGCATGATGCGCAACTTTGTCATGAACGACAAGTGCGCCGCCGGTACCGGGCGCTTTCTTGACGTGATGGCGCGCGTGCTGGAGGTGCGCGTGGAGGAACTGGGCGATCTGGGCGACCAGTCCACCCGTGAGATCGGCATCAGCTCCACCTGCACGGTGTTTGCCGAGAGCGAGGTCATCTCCCAGCTGGCCGTGGGCACCGACAAGCGCGACATCATCGCCGGTATCCACCGCAGCGTGGCCGGACGCGTTTCGGGTCTTTGCAACCGCGTGGGCGTGCGCGATCAGGTGGTCATGACCGGCGGCGTGGCGCAGAACCACGGCATCGTCAAAGCGCTTGAGGCACAGCTCGGCCACACCATTCACACCTCGCCCCTCACACAGTACAACGGCGCGCTCGGCGCGGCGCTGTTTGCCCATCAGAAGGCAACCAAACAGTAACTTTTTCAATACCGACAGGAGGAAAAAACAATGGCGAAACAAGTCAGTCCCGGCGTGCTTGCTCTGCGCAAGGTCGTCGACGACGTGCATGCCGACGCCCGCGAAGCCAAAAAGCAGGGCAAGCTCGTCGGCTGGTCCAGCTCCAAGTTCCCCTGCGAGCTGGCCGAGGCCTTTGACCTCAATGTGATGTATCCTGAAA
>CAYPLM010000256.1:0-1794 GCA_964411575.1 uncultured Oscillibacter sp.
CGAATATGCAGCAGAACCTCGAGGCGGTGCTGCAGGTGATGAAGTTCATCTACGAGAACATCATCTACGCCGAGCTCAACACCAAGAGCGACTACTGCCAGGTGTGCAGCTGGGACGGAGAGATCGAGATCGTCGAGCGTGAGGGCAAGCTCATCTGGCGCTGCCCGCGCTGCGGCAACACTGACCAGGACAAGATGAATGTCGCCCGCCGCACCTGCGGCTACATCGGCACTCAGTTCTGGAACCAGGGGCGCACGCAGGAGATCAAAGAGCGCGTGCTGCATCTGTAATAAAAGAGAAGAAACGCGCGCCATGCACTGCTTTTTCAGATGCATGGCGCGCGTTCTTTCTGTGGTTATACGATAAAGCCGCCGTCTACGGCGAGCACCTGCCCGGTGACGAATGATGCGCCCTCGCCTGCGAGGTAGGCCACCGCTGCGGCGATGTCGTCGGGCGTGCCGAGGCGGCCAAGGGGCGTTTGCTGCGCAAGCTCGCACAGTGTATCCTCGCCGAGCACGCGCACCATGTCGGTGTCGATCACGCCGGGGGCGACGCAGTTGACGCGGATGCCGCTGGGCGCAAGCTCCATCGCCAGAGAGCGCGTCAGCCCAATGATGGCATGCTTGGTGCACGAGTACGTCACCTCGCAAGATGCGCCGTGCTGTCCCCAGATGGAGGAGATATTGACGATGCAGCCTGCCTTTTCGTGCAGCATGTGCGGCAGCACGGCCTGAATGGTGTGGCGCGCGCCGTTGAGATTGACGGAGAAGTAGCGCTCCCACAGTTCGTCCGTCACGTCCTGAAACAGCGCCTGTCCCGCCACGCCCGCGTTGTTCACCAGCAGCGTTACCGGCCCGAGCTCGCGCTCACAGCGCGCCACCATGGCGTTTACGGCGGTGCGGTCGGCCACGTCCGCCTGCACGGCGATGGCGCGGCAGCCAGCGTCCGTCAGCTCGGCGACAAGCTGCTCCGCCATGTCGCGCCGCTCGTAGTAGTTGATGCACACGGCGTAGCCCGCGCGTGCCAGACGCGCCGCCACCGCGCGGCCGATCCCGCGCGAGGAGCCCGTCACCAATGCAACCTTGTTCATAGGAAATCTCCTTTTGTTGTTTTCAGAAAAATGCCCTCTCGCGCAGCGCGAAAGCAAAGGGCGAGCCGTGCAGCCCGCCCCTTGAAAGCACTTAGAATTCGAGGTTTTTCCCTTCTTTGTCAAACACATGGCACACGTTTCCGCCGGCGGTGAAGCTGATCTGCGCGCCGTTGGAGAATACCTCGCGGTGGTCGCCGGTGATGTCCATCGTGGGGACGATGATCACTACGTCGTGCCCCTGCGCCGTGGCGTGCAGGTGCACCTCGCTGCCCATCATTTCGGACACGTCCACCGCAGCGGTGAAGGCGTTTTCACCGTTGTTGAGCACCAGGTGGTTGGGGCGCACGCCGAGCGTGACATCCTGCGGCTGCACGTCCTTTGCGGCGAGGCGCTGCTGCTTGTCCTCGGCAAGCTCCACGCGCATCGGGCCGGCAGTGACGAAGTAGCGCCCGTTCTCGCGCGTGAGAGCGGCGTCGAAGAAGTTCATCTGCGGCGTGCCGATAAAGCCCGCGACAAAGATGTTGGCCGGGTGATCGAACACCTCCTGCGGCGTGCCCACCTGCTGGATGAAGCCGTCGCGCATGATGACGATACGGTCGCCGAGCGTCATGGCCTCCACCTGATCGTGCGTGACGTAGACGAAGGTGGTGTTGATCTTCTGGCGCAGCTTGATGATCTCAGCGCGCATCTGGTTGCGCAGCTTG
>CAYPLM010000257.1:0-1788 GCA_964411575.1 uncultured Oscillibacter sp.
GCTTCATCAGCGCGATGCCCATCTTCTCCTGACCGGCCTTGGTCTTGGGCTCGATAGCCACGCGGATGACGGGGTCGGGGAATTCCATGCTCTCGAGGATGATAGGATGCTTTTCATCGCAGAGCGTGTCGCCCGTGGTGGTGTTCTTCAGGCCGACGGCGGCGGCAATGTCGCCGGAGTAGACCGTTTCGATGTCCTCACGGTGGTTGGCATGCATCTGCAGGATACGACCCATGCGCTCACGCACACCCTTGGTGGAGTTGAGCACGGTGGTGCCGGTGTTGAGCGTTCCGGAGTAAACGCGGAAGAAGCTCAGGCGGCCGACATACGGGTCGGTCATGATCTTGAAGGCCAGTGCGGAGAAAGGTTCGTCGTCGGACGACTCGCGCTTGTCGGCCTCGTCGGTCTTGGGATTGACGCCCTCGATGGCGGGGATGTCGGTGGGCGCGGGCATATAGTCCACGATCGCATCGAGCAGCTTCTGCACGCCCTTGTTGCGGTAGGACGTGCCGCACACCACAGGGATCATTTCCACCGCGACGGTGGCCTTGCGGATGGCGGTGCGGATCTTGCTGGTGGGAATCTCCTCGCCCTCAAGATACATCTCCATGATCTCATCATCAAACATGGACACGGCATCGAGCAGCTTTTCGCGGTACTCCGCGGCCAGCTCCTGCATATCCGCAGGGATCTCCTCCACGCGCATATCCTTGCCCATATCGTCGTAATACACGTCCGCCTTCATCTCGACCAGGTCGATGATGCCGCGGAAATCGGACTCTTTGCCAATGGGCAGCTGGATGGGAACGGCGTTGCACTTGAGGCGGTCGTGGATCATGCGCAGGACGTTGTAGAAGTCAGCGCCCATGATGTCCATCTTGTTGACGTAGATCATGCGGGGCACATGATAGTGATCCGCCTGACGCCACACCGTCTCGCTCTGCGGCTCGACGCCGCCCTTCGCGCACATGACGGTCACGCTGCCATCGAGCACACGCAGACTGCGCTCGACCTCAACGGTGAAGTCGACGTGGCCGGGGGTGTCGATGATGTTGATGCGGTGATCCTTCCAGAAACAGGTGGTGGCGGCAGACGTGATGGTGATGCCGCGCTCCTGCTCCTGCTCCATCCAGTCCATGGTGGCAGTGCCCTCATGGGTCTCGCCGAGCTTGTAGTTCACGCCTGTGTAGTACAGGATGCGCTCGGTGGTGGTGGTTTTACCGGCGTCGATGTGAGCCATGATGCCGATATTTCTTGTCTTTTCAAGTGTTACCTTTCTCGGCATAATAGTCTCCTTACTAAATTACCAACGGAAGTGCGCGAACGCCTTGTTGGCCTCGGCCATCTTGTGGGTGTCCTCGCGCTTCTTCACGGACGAACCGGTGTTGTTGGCGGCGTCCATGATCTCGCCGGCGAGACGCTCGGCCATGGTGCGCTCACCGCGGGCACGGGAATAGGCCGTCAGCCAACGCAGACCGAGGGTCTGGCGGCGGGCAGGACGAACCTCCATAGGAACCTGATAGTTGGCGCCGCCGACACGGCGGGTCTTGGTCTCCAGGACGGGCATGATGTTTTCCATCGCCTGGTTGAACACGTCCAGAGGCTCGTTGCCGGTCTTGTCCTTGATGATGTCAAAGGCACCGTAAACGACCTTCTGCGCCACGCCCTTCTTGCCGTCGAGCATGATGCTGTTGACCAGGCGGGTCACCATCACGCTGTTGTACATAGGATCGGGCAAAATTTCTCTTTTGGGAACATTACCTCTTCTGGGCACGTTGCTTCCCTCCT
>CAYPLM010000258.1:0-1766 GCA_964411575.1 uncultured Oscillibacter sp.
GCAAGGTTCAGCAGCTGACCGATGACCTGAACCGGGTGACCCGGGAAAACCTCAGCGGTTTGCGGGTGGTGCGTGCCTATAATGCCGAAGGATATCAGGAAGCCAAGTTCGAAGGTGCCAATGATGCCCTGGCCCGTACCCAGCTGTTTACCCAGCGGACCATGGCATTCATGATGCCCTCCATGCAGCTGGTTATGAGCAGCCTGTCTTTGGCTGTCTATTGGATCGGTGCCCATCTTCTGACCCAGACTGCCCTGCCTCAGGACAGAATCGCCATGTTCGGTGATATGATGGTCTTTACCCAGTACGGAATGCAGGTGGTTATGGCCTTTATGTCCCTGGTTATGATCTTTATGATCCTGCCCCGTGCCTCCGTGTCCGCCAAGCGTGTCAACGAGGTTCTGGATACCGTTCCCTCCATTCAGAATGGTCAGCGCACCGAGGGTAAGAAGGGTGTCACCGGCGAAATCGAGTTCAAAAATGTCACCTTCCAGTATCCCGACGCGGAGGAGCCTGTGCTCCGGGATATTTCCTTCACCGCGAAAAAAGGCGAAACCGTTGCGTTCATCGGCTCCACCGGCTGCGGCAAGAGCACCGTCATCAATCTGGTGCCCCGGTTCTATGATGTGACGGAGGGCCAGGTGCTGGTGGACGGTGTGGATGTCCGGGAGTATGACGAACACGCCCTGCGAAACAAGATTGCCTATGTGACCCAGAAGGCCACCCTGTTCTCCGGCACCATCCGCTCCAACATCGCCTATGGCGATAACGGCAAGGGAACCCCCACCACGGCGGAAATTGCCGATGCCGTGCAGACGGCGCAGGCCCAGGACTTCGTGGAAAATACCGAAAATACCTACGACGGCTTCGTCGCCCAGGGCGGCACCAACTTCTCCGGCGGTCAGAAGCAGCGGCTTTCCATCGCCCGTGCCATTGCCAGAAAGGCAGAGATTCTGATTTTCGACGATTCCTTCTCTGCTCTGGATTATAAGACCGACCGAACCCTGCGAAAGACGCTGGACGAAAAGTGCGGCGATACCACCCGGCTGATCGTTGCCCAGCGTATCGGCACCATCCGGGATGCGGATAAAATCATTGTTCTGGACGAGGGCAGAATTGCCGGTATGGGCACCCATGCCCAGCTGATGGAAAGCTGTGAGGTATATCAGCAGATCGCCCTGTCTCAGCTCAGCAAGGAGGAATTGGCATAATGGAACAGAAAGAATATACAAGACCCATGCGCCGTCCCGGCGGCCCCGGCGGACGGATGGGCGGCGGGGAAAAGGCCAAGGATCTGGTCGGTACCTGGAAAAAACTGCTGGGCTATTGCAGCAAGTACGCCGCCCTGTTTATCCTCGCCATTGCCTGCGCCATCTGCGGCACCATTTTGCAGCTGCTTGGCCCGGACAAATTGTCGGACATTGCCGGATACATTGAAGCGGGACTTCTGTCCGGCAGCATTGATATGGATGCCATTGTGAAGGTGGCCATCACCCTGATTTTCTTCTATGTGGCAAGCTGGATTCTCTCCGCTGCCCAGCACTGGATGATGGCAACGGTCACCCAGCGGGTGTCCAAGACCATGCGTGGGGATATTTCCCATAAAATCAACCGCCTGCCCATGTGGTACTATAACCGCAATTCCACCGGCGATGTTCTGTCCCGGGTGACCAACGATGTGGATACCATTGGCCAGTCCCTGAACCAGAGCATTGGCAACCTGGTTTCTCAGGTGGTGCTGTTTGTGGGCAGCCTTGCTATGATGC
>CAYPLM010000259.1:0-1728 GCA_964411575.1 uncultured Oscillibacter sp.
GAAGGTCAACCAGATGGTTGTTGGCCAGCGGCATGTACTTGACGAGAATTTCGCCCACAATGCCCACGCGAGGCTTTTTGAGCGTTTCGTCGAGGGGAAGCTGGTCGAACTCGCGCACGATGCCGCGGCACACCGCACCGTAGCGGTAGCGCGAGCGGTCGTTGACCAGCGAGTCGATGCAGATGTCGCGCCACTTTTCGTGCAGCGCGTTGGCGGAGCCGCTGGTGCGCTCGTAGGGACGCACACGGTACAAACAGCGCATCAGAAGGTCGCCGTACACCACGGCCTGCGCCGCGCGCAGCAGCGCCGGCAGCGGCAGCTTGAAGCCCTCGTTCTTCTCCATGCCGTTGGCGTTAAGCGAAATGACGGGGATGTGTGACAGTCCCGCCTTGGCAAGCGCCTTACGGATGAAGCCGACGTAGTTGCTCGCGCGGCAGCAGCCGCCCGTCTGCGTCATGATGATGGCGAGGCGGTCGGTGTCGTAACGCCCGGAGAGCACCGCGTCCATGCGTTAAGCGAAATGACGGGGATGTGTGACAGTCCCGCCTTGGCAAGCGCCTTACGGATGAAGCCGACGTAGTTGCTCGCGCGGCAGCAGCCGCCCGTCTGCGTCATGATGATGGCGAGGCGGTCGGTGTCGTAACGCCCGGAGAGCACCGCGTCCATGATCTGCCCCACCACGGTGATGGAGGGGAAGCACGCGTCGTTGTTGACAAAGCGCAGCCCCGTTTCGATGGCGGTGCGGTTGTCGTTGTCGAGCACCACAGCGTGGAAGCCGTACTTGCGGAACACCGGCTCCACCATCTCAAAGTGGATAGGACTCATCTGGGGGACGAGGATGGTGTAGCCCTCGTCGAACATCTTTTGGGTGAACTCGGTGCGGTGGTACACGGCGGGTCTGGGCTGCGCCTTTACCTTGTCCTTCTCGCGCTGGCGCATGGCGGCAAGCAGACTGCGGATGCGGATGCGCGCCGCGCCGAGGTTACTGACCTCGTCGATCTTGAGGACGGTGTACAGCTTGCCGCTGCCCTCGAGGATTTCGCACACCTGATCGGTGGTGACGGCATCGAGCCCACAGCCAAACGAGTTGAGCTGCACCAGCTCGAGGTCGTCGCGCCTGCGCACGAACTCTGCGGCGCTGTAAAGCCGCGAGTGGAACACCCACTGGTCTACCACACGCAGCGGCCGCTCGGGCGTGAAGTCAAGCGGCAGGCTGTCCTCGGTGAACACGGTGAGACCGTAGGAGGCGATGAGCTGGGGAATGCCGTGGTTGATCTCAGGGTCGACATGGTAGGGCCGCCCGGCCAGCACAATGCCCTTGCGGTGCTCGGCTTCCAGCAGGTACAGCTGGCGCGCACCCTCGGCACGCACGTCGTCCTTGGCGCGCTGCTGCTCGGCCCACGCTTCGGCGGCGGCGCGGCGCGTCTCCTTTTCGGGGATGCCCCAGGTCTCGCGGCAGAAGCTCACCAGCCGGTCCGCCGCAGTTTTTTCCGTGGTGAAGGCGATGAAGGGGCGAAGGTAGCGCACCTCGCCGTCGGCCACGGCCTCGACGTTGTTTTTCAGGTTCTCCGTGTAGGAGATGACGATGGGACAGTTATAATGGTTCTGCGCGTCGGGTGTTTCCTGATGCTCATAAAAGACGCAGGGGTGGAAGATGGTCTTGATGCCCTGCTCCACCAGCCACTGCACATGCCCGTGGGCGAGCTTTGCGGGGTAGCACTCTGACTC
>CAYPLM010000260.1:0-1714 GCA_964411575.1 uncultured Oscillibacter sp.
CCGGGGATGGCGCGCATGAGCGCAAGATCCTCAATGCACTGGTGGCTGCCGCCGTCCTCGCCCACGCTCACACCCGCGTGCGTGGCGCAGATCTTGACATTAAAGTGCGGATAGGCGATGGAGTTGCGGATCTGTTCGTAGGCACGTCCGGCGGCGAACATGGCAAAGGTGGAGCAGAAGGGGACAAGACCCATCGTGCTCATGCCGGCCGCAGCGGCCACCATGTTACCCTCGGCGATGCCGAAGTTGTAGAATTTTTCGGGGTGCGCCTTGGCGACCTTGCAGGTCTGCGTCGCGTTGGCGAGGTCGGCGTCGAGCACGACGACCTTATCGTTTTTCTCCACCAGCTCGACGAGTGCCTCGCCGTAAGCCTGACGGGTCGCAATTTTCGTAGCCATCGTTTAACCCTCCAGTTCCTTCAAAGCCTGCTCGCGCTGCTCGGCGTTGGGCGCCTTGCCGTGCCAGCCGACCTGATTTTCCATAAACGAAACGCCCTTGCCCTTCACGGTGTGCGCCAGAATCGCGCGGGGCTTGCCGGGCATCGTGGGCTTGCTGAGCGCCGCTTCCACTGCGTCAAGGTCGTTGCCGTCGGGCAGCTCCACAAGGTCGAAACCGAAGGCGCGCAGCTTTGCGGGCAGATCACCCAGGCTCATCACCTGATCATTGGTGCCGTCGATCTGAAGGCCGTTGTTGTCGATGATCACGGTGAGGTTGTCCAGCTTGTAGTGCGCGGCGGCCATGTAGGCCTCCCAGATCTGGCCCTCCTGGCTCTCACCGTCGCCCACGAGGGCGAAAACGCGGGTGTCTTTGCCCTGGTGTTTCGCGCCGAGCGCCATGCCCACCGCGATGGAAACGCCCTGCCCCAGCGAGCCGGTGGAGGCGTCCACGCCAGGCACCTTTTTCGCGTCGGGATGCCCTTGAAGGATGGAGTGCAGCTGGCGGAAGTTTGCGTACTCGTCGCGGGAGAGGAAGCCCTTTGCGGCAAGCACAGCGTAGTAGCACGGCGCGGCGTGCCCCTTGGAGAGAACAAAACGGTCGCGGTTGGGATCGTGCGGGTTCTGCGGGTCGACACGCATGTGGTTGAAGAAAACGCTGGTCATCAGCTCAACCGCCGAAAGCGAGCCGCCGGGATGTCCGCTGCCGGCGTTGGCGGTCATCGTGATGATGTCGCGGCGCACCTGGCGGCAGATGGGGAGAAGCTCTTGAGTCGTCATGAGAATGCCTCCTGTAGTTTGATGCTTTCGCCCTCAGTTTAGCCGAAAGCAGGGAAAAAGTCAATCGCAGGAAGCAACAAAACGAAAAAGAAAATGCGCCCTCTTTGCGCAAAATTACCGCACCCGTCTTGAAGAACCTCCGCAGCTGTCATATCATCATATAAAAGAAGGGGGCGGGATACCATGGAACATCTTTACGCTGCGGCGAATGAGGCGGAGCTGAAGCGTCTGCGCGCGATGAGCGAGCCGCTGCTTTGCACACTGGAGGTGTATCTTGCCTATCTGCAGAGTGAGCGCTTTTCCAAGGACGGAACGGGGGAGAGCGGCATCTGGTTTGAGGAAGGTATGGCGGAGTACGTCAGTCGCCGGTACTTTTCTCTGCGGAGGCGTGGATACGGTGTTCGCACAGTACCGGGCCGATCGTGCTTCTGACCGAAGAAAACCGCTCGCGCAGTGGTTTGGCCTTGTATGAGAAAAATTTTTGCATCTCTCAAAAATTT
>CAYPLM010000261.1:0-1689 GCA_964411575.1 uncultured Oscillibacter sp.
CCGCCATCCTGCGCGACCGCATCATGGAGCTGCGCGCACAGAACGGCTGAAAAGCCGCGCGGCGGCACAGAATGGGAAAGGAATCTTTATGCAGGACAAGATCATCGTCAAGGGCGCACGGGAAAACAACCTCAAAAACATCGACGTTGTCATTCCGCGCGACAAGCTCACCGTCATCACCGGCCTTTCCGGCAGCGGCAAATCCTCTCTCGCCTTCGACACCATCTACGCCGAGGGGCAGCGCCGCTATGTGGAGAGCCTTTCGTCCTACGCGCGCATGTTCCTCGGCCAGAAGGAAAAGCCGGATGTGGACTATATCGAGGGGCTTTCCCCCGCCATTTCCATTGACCAGAAGACCACCTCGCAGAACCCCCGCTCCACTGTTGGTACCGTGACGGAGATCTACGACTATCTGCGCCTTCTCTGGGCGCGCGTGGGCACGCCGCACTGCCCCAAATGCGGAAAGGAGATCCGTCAGCAGTCCATCGACCAGATCATCGACCAGGTGATGGCGCTCGGCGCGGGTGCGCGCATTCAGATCATGGCCCCCGTCATTCGCGGCAAAAAGGGCGAGCATGCCAAAATTTTTGAGGACGCGCGTCGCTCTGGCTATGTGCGCGTGCGCGTGGACGGCAGCATGTACGACCTGAGCGAGGAGATCAAGCTCGACAAGAATGTAAAGCACAGCATTGAGGTGGTCGTCGACCGTCTCATCCTGCGCGACGATATTGTCCACCGTCTCACCGACTCCGCCGAGACCGCCGCCGCGCTTTCCGGCGGACTGGTGCTGGTGAATGTGGTGGGCGGAGAGGATATCCTCTTTTCGCAGAACTACGCCTGCGAGGACTGCGGCGTGTCCATCGAAGAGCTCACGCCGCGCATGTTCTCGTTCAACAACCCCTTTGGCGCGTGCCCAAAGTGCACGGGGCTGGGCTTTCAGCTGCGCGTCGACCCGGCGCTCGTCATCCCCGACCCGTCTCTGTCCATCCTTGACGGCGCGATCAGCGCCAGCGGCTGGAACAGCGTCCGCTCGGACGGCATTTCGCGCATGTACTTCGAGGCGCTGGCAAAAAAGTACCACTTCTCCCTGCGCGACCCGGTGAACACGCTGTCAAAGCGCGTGCTCGACGTGATCCTCTACGGCACGAAGGGCGAAAAGCTCGAGCTCGAATACGACCAGCCGCGCGGCAAGGGCACGCTCCATCAGCCCTTTGAGGGCATCATCAACAACCTCGAGCGCCGCTACCGCGAAACGCAGAGCGACGGCGTGCGCCGTGAGCTGGAAGAGTGCATGAGCGAGTGCCCCTGCCCGGAGTGTCAGGGGCGGCGTCTGCGGCGAGAATCTCTGGCCGTGACAGTGGGCGATCTGAGCATCAGTGCGTTTTGCGACAAGTCCGTCACCGACGCGCAGGCCTTTATCGACGCGCTTTCGCTCGGCGAGCAGAAGCTGCTCATCGCTGACCGCATCTTAAAGGAGATCAAAAGCCGCCTCGGGTTTTTAAGCTCGGTGGGGCTTTCCTACCTCACGCTCTCGCGCGCGAGCGCCACGCTTTCCGGCGGCGAGAGCCAGCGCATCCGCCTTGCCACGCAGATCGGCTCGAGCCTGATGGGCGTTTTGTATATCCTCGACGAGCCCTCCATCGGCCTGCACCAGCGCGACAACGACAAGCTGCTCGCCACGCTCAAGCG
>CAYPLM010000262.1:0-1688 GCA_964411575.1 uncultured Oscillibacter sp.
ACCCTCGGCCGCGCAGACGTTGTAGGGATCGGTGGTGCCGCCGAACCAGACGTCAGCAGAGGGGTTGCCGTTCTCTTCCTCGATCTTGGCCTGCACCTCGCCGGTGGACAGACGCTGATACTGCACCTTGATGCCATAGAGCTGTTCAAACTTCTGGCAGGCGGCCGCGAGGTACTCTTCCTCGCAGGAGCCGTAGACGACCAGCTCGCCCTCAGCCTGAGCCAGAGAGACCAGATCGTTGTCGGTGGTGCCGGAGTTGTCGGGAGCGGGTTCGTCCTTGGCGCAGGCGACGAGGCTGAAGGCCATCACCAGCGCAAGAAGCAGCGCGATGTACTTTTTCATACGTTCATTCCTCCAATCAGATTGATCCGCTGTGCGGAACATGTAAATTTTACGTCCTGCACGAAAAAATAGCAAGCGTCCGCTGCCATTCGCGCTGTTTTACAATATATTTATCAGTATTGTCCCATGTCTTGCAGAAGAATCCCGCGCTGGGCTTGTGCAGACGGTCTAAAAATGCTTTCTCTGCGCGCGGACAACTGTGCCTATCGTAAAATTTGATATTATGTCTGATTTATACAGGATTTGCAATCAACGAAAGACTTGCGCAGCGGCGCGCGGTGTGTTACGATAGGATGTGCAATACAGGCGTCTCCTTTCGAGGCGCGGAGAGAAAAACAGGAGGATACCGCATGAGCGCAGAAGCAGCAAAGGTGCTTTCGATCATCGAAACGCACGGGCGCAGCAGCGCAAACCTCATCGCCATTTTGCAGGACGTGCAGGCGGAGTACAACTACCTCAGCGAGGCGAATCTTACCCTTATCGCCGACACGCTGGGGCTGAGCGTGTCCAAGGTGTACAGCGTGGCCACGTTCTACGAAAACTTTTCCCTTGAGGCCAAGGGAAAGCACATCATTAAGGTGTGCGCGGGCACGGCGTGCCATGTGCGCCGCTCGGGCCCCATTTACGACGCGATCTACGAATATCTCGGGCTGCACGGCAAGAAAAAGACCTCCGACGACGGGCTTTTCACGCTCGAGACCGTGGCGTGCCTGGGCGCGTGCGGTCTTGCGCCGGTGATGACCATCGACGGCGAGGTGCACGCGAAGATGGATCCCGAGTCCGCCCTCGCCCTGCTCGAGGACATTCGCAAGAAGGAGGCTGAAACGGCATGAGCAAGCTGACAAGAGAAGATTTCCGCGTACTGCGTGCAAAGGCCGAGACGGCGCTTTCGCAGAGCAAGGGCGCGCCTGCCATCCTCATCTGCGCGGGCACGGGCTGCATTGCCGGCGGCGCGATGAAGATTTACGACAACTTCAAGGCTGAGTGCGAGGCGCGTGGGCTGAAGGTATACGTCGGTCTCAAGCACGACACCGACGAGGAAAAGAGCCTGCATGTGAAGATGAGCGGCTGCCACGGCTTTTGCGAAATGGGCCCGCTGGTACACATCGAGCCGATGGGCGTGATGTATATCCACGTCAAGCCTGAGGACTGCCACGAGATCCTGGAAAAGACCGTGCTCGGCGGCGAGGTGATCGACCGTCTCGTCTACCATCTGGACGGCGTGGCCTATCCCCGGCAGGAGGACATCCCCTTCTATAAAAAGCAGCACCGCGTGGTGCTGGAAAACTGCGGCACATCGGACGCCGAGGACATCGAGGAGTACATCGCCAAGGGCGGCTACAGCG
>CAYPLM010000263.1:0-1678 GCA_964411575.1 uncultured Oscillibacter sp.
CCCGACAAACAATTGTCTGGGCCTTCTCCCGCCGAAAATAACGGCGCGCACGGTCTGCTGGCGTCCTCCGGAAAAAATCTCCGCGCCAAGGTCCGCGAAATCCCCGCCGAAGCGGATCAGCTCCTGAGGGCGGCCTGTCCGAAAACTGCGCCCTGTGGATAAATAAGCGACCGCCTCCAGCAGATTTGTCTTCCCCTGTGCGTTTTCGCCAAGCAGAAGGTTTACTCCCGGCACAAACCGGGCTTCCAGACGCGCATAGTTTCGAAAATCGTAAAGTGAGAGCGCTTCAAGCCTCATGGCTCGCTCCCACGACTTTCCACAGCCTGCCCGCAAATGCAACAATGTCTCCTTCGCGGAGCTTTTTTCCCCGCATTGTGCAGACCTCTGCGTTCACAGAAACTTCCCCGTCCTGGATGACCGTTTTGGCCATGCCGCCGGATTCCACGGCATTGGCAAACTTCAGAAAATCCTGAAGCTTGATAAACTCCGTCGTGATCGGAATTTCTTCCACAGGCGGCTCTTTTCTTTTTACACTTACCTTCATTCTTATTCCCCCGTTTTGATGCGAACCGGAAGGACCATGTAGCTGAACTTTCCGCTCCCGTCGCAGGGATTGAGAACAATCGGACTCAGGCCGTTGATCAGCTCCATCGATACCTCGGGCGTGGGAACCGCTTTGAGCGCATCGAGCAGATACTTTGCGTTGAAGCCGATTTCAAGATCGTGTCCGTCTCCGGCAGTCGAGCACATATCATGCGCTTCGCCAATGGTAGAGACGGTGCGGAAGTCCGCCGTATTCTGCCCAAATGTACAGCGAACCGGGCTTTTCACCTTCTCGGAAATGACGAGACTGACACGCTCGATGGAGTCGGTCACTTCGCGCACGCTCGCCGCGACGCGGATAGGATTGTTCTGCGGAAGCACACGCCGCCAGTCGAGGAACTCACCCTCAAGAATGCGGCAGACAAGCGTCGCTTCACCGATGGTGAAGAGAATATGCTTTGTGCCAAGATAGATCATGGCCGTCTCGTCTGTTTCGTCGAGAATTTTCTCAACTTCCTTCAGCGCTGCCGCCGGTGCAACGAATTTGACCGTCCGCTCCAGACTCTGCTCGGGGAAGTAGCGCCGCAGCGCCAGTCGGTACCCGTCGACCGCAATGACCGAAACGGATTCGTCGCAGATTTCAAACAGGCAGCCCGTATGGATCGGCCGGGCAAGGTTTTCACTCGCCGAGAAGATTGTTCCCGAGATCATATCCCGCAGTTCCCGCTGCGGCACGGGAATTCCTTTTTCCGATTCCACGTCAGGAAGCTCCGGATAATCTTCCGCGCTCATGGCGGTGATGGTAAACGAAGAGATTCCGCCGCGGATAAATACACGGAACTTTTCGTCGACCGTTACCGTTACCTCGTCCTCGGGGAGCTTTCGGATGATGTCGAAGAACAGCCTCGCGGGAAGAATACACTCGCCCGTTTCGACGATGACCGCCGGAACGCCGACTGTAATTCCCGTTTCCAGATTATACCCCGTCAGCATCACTTTCACACCGGCCTTAATCAGCAGCCCCTCCAGCGAGGGGATCGCGCTCTTCGGCGCGACCGTGCGCGAGGCGACAGAAATCGCGGAAACGAGCAGCGCTTTTTCACAGGTGAACTTCATTCAAAACGCCTCACTTTCT
>CAYPLM010000264.1:0-1669 GCA_964411575.1 uncultured Oscillibacter sp.
AGCAGCTCAGCCAGAACTACCTCAAGTTCCGCAACACCTGCAAGTTCATGCTCGACAACCTCGTCGACTTCAACCCCAGCGCCCTCACCGCGCCCGAGGCCATGCCCACGCTCGACCGCTGGCTCATCACCCGCCTCAACGAGCTGATCGAAAAGGTGGAGCGCGCCTACAACGATTACGAGTTCCACATCATCACTCACGCCGTCAACGACTTCTGCGTCATCACGCTCTCGAGCTTCTACCTTGATATCGTCAAGGATCGCCTCTACTGCGACGGCGCGGACAGCGCCTCCCGCCGCAGCGTGCAGACAGTGCTCTACCTCACGCTGCACACGCTCGCCAAGCTCTTCGCGCCCATCCTCGCCTTCACCTGCGACGAGATCTGGCTGGCCATGCCGCACACGCAGGAGGACGACGCGCGCAACGTCACGCTCAACGTGATGAACAAGCCCTTCACCGCCTACGCGCTCGACGCGGCAACTATGGCGCAGTGGGATCGTCTGATCGAGGTGCGCGCGGTGGTCAACGGCGCGCTCGAGCAGGCTCGCGCGGAAAAGGTCATCGGCAAGAGCCTTGAAGCCGACGTGGTGCTCACCGTGCCCGCCGAGGATGCCTTCCTCGCCGAGCTCAGCGGCGAGGAGCTGTCCGACCTTTTCATCGTCTCCAAGGTGGAGCTCAGCGTCGGCGGCGCGCTCAGCGCTGCGGTGAAGGTCGCCGAGGGCGTCAAGTGCCAGCGCTGCTGGAAGGTGCTGCCCTCTGTCGGCGCGTCCGACGGACACGACGCGCTCTGCCCGCGCTGCGCCGCTGTGGTGCGCAGCCTCCCCGACCTCACTTGATAACGCTCCGTAATAATCCGCAGCAAAATAACGCTCCGGCGCAGCCTTTCCGCTGTGCCGGGGCGTTCTCTTTTAAAAGTCTCGCAGAGTTTCGCGTCCGCAGACGCGAAAGCATTTTGATTTTTTCCGCCGTCTGTACGTCGGAAAAACTCCTATCGGCCCGCAAACGTGTGAGCGTCAGCGAGTGCGCTGCGGCGGGCTGCAAGCCTTCTCAAAAAAGCGGTGTTAGCCGGTTTTTTGAATTTTTTCGGGGAGGGCGGCTGCTGCCGCCCTCCCCGCAGGAAGAGGTTTGCTTACTTGTTGTAGACGTCGATGAGCTTCATCAGGTGCTCATAGCGCTCCTTCGCGGCCTGCTCGTTGCGCTCGAAGAGCACACCGGCGCGGTCGGGGAACTCGCGGGTGAGACGGCTGTAGCGCGCCTCATTCATCAGGAACTCCTGATAGCCGCCCGCAGGCGCCTTGGAGTCGAGGGTGAACTTCTGGCCCTCCGCCGCAGGATTGAAGCGGAACAGGTTCCAGTAACCGCACTCGACGGCCTTCTTCATTTCCTTCTGGCAGTTCATCATGCCGCCCTTGATGGAGTGCATCTCGCAGGGGCTGTAACCGATGATCAGGGACGGGCCGTGATAGGCCTCGGCCTCGGTGATGGCCTTGATGGTCTGGGCGGGGTTGGCACCCATGGCCACCTGTGCCACGTACACATAGCCGTACTGCATGGCGATCTCGGCAAGGCTCTTCTTCTTGACCTCCTTACCGGCGGCTGCGAACTGGCAGACCTGACCGATGTTGGAAGCCTTGGAAGCCTGGCCGCCGGTGTTGGAGTACACCTCGGT
>CAYPLM010000265.1:0-1651 GCA_964411575.1 uncultured Oscillibacter sp.
CCGAGACGGAAGTCCTTATTCAGGACTCGCTGGAAAAGCTGATGAACATCGGCACGCTTCTCATCGTGGCGCACCGCCTGTCCACCATCCAGCACGCCGACAACATCATCCATCTCTCCCACGGCGAGATCATCGAACAGGGCACGCACCAGCAGCTGCTGGAAAACCGTGGCCGCTACTACGATCTCTACATGCTCCAGTACGAAAAGGAGCGCCTGCGCAAGGGCGAGTAAACAAAAACGAGGGAGGGCAGAGTGCCCTCCCTCGTTGCAGAAGGGGAAATGACCATGCTTTTCAAAAACGCGCTTTTGTTTGTGGACGGACAGTTTCGATGCCTGAACTTTCGGGTGGAAAACGGCGTGTTTGCCGCGCTGTATGAGTGCGCGCCGGACGAGCCGGGCGTGCCGCTCGACGGTGCGCCGGTGATCCCCGGCCTGGTGGATATCCACATCCACGGCGCGGCGGGGGAGGACTTCTCCGACGGAGCCGGGCTTTCGCGCATGGCTTCTCACCTTGCACGCTGCGGCGTGACGAGCTTTGTTCCCGCCGCCATGACGCTGCCGGAGGAGCGCCTTGCCGCCGCCTTTCAAGCGGCGGCGAGCTTTGCCGCTGTACCGGAGGATGGCTGCGCGCGGCTTTTGGGCGTGCGCATGGAGGGACCGTTTCTCTCGTATGCCCGGCGCGGGGCGCAGAACGCGGCGTATCTGCATGCGCCGGACGCGGCGATGCTTGCCCGTCTGCGCGGCACGGCGCAGGGGCTTTTGCGCGTGGTGGACATCGCGCCGGAGCTGCCCGGTGCACTGCCGCTCATTCGCGAGGCGTCGGCGTGGAGCACTGTTTCACTGGCGCACACCGACGCGGACTATGAAACCGCCTGTGCCGCCCTGGACGCGGGCGCGGCACACCTGACGCACCTGTTCAACGCCATGCCGCCGCTGCACCACCGCGCGCCCGGCGTGATCGGCGCGGCCTCCGAGCGCGAGAGCGTCACCGCCGAGCTTATCTGCGACGGGGTGCATGTGCAGCCGAGCGCCGTGCGTGCGGCGTTCCGCCTGTTTCCGGGGCGTATGTGCCTTGTCTCCGACGCGCTGCGTTGCTGCGGCATGCCGGAAGGGGAGTACGAGCTGGGCGGGCAGACTGCCACGCTGCGCGGCGGCGCGGCCTATCTGTCCGACGGCACGCTGGCCGGGGCGGCATCTGACCTGTTCACCGGGCTTGAAAACGCGGTCGCCTTCGGCATTGCGCGCGAGGAAGCCGTGCTTGCTGCCACGCTGCGCCCCGCACAGGTCGTCGGCGTACAGGACTGCGCCGGCAGCATCGCCGTGGGTCGCCGTGCGGATTTCGTCATCTGCGATGCAGCGCTGCACCGCCGCGCGGTATACCTGGAGGGGAAGCAGCTTTGACATACATAACCCCAAATGCCTCGGAGAAAGGCGGTTGTAGTATCTCTTCCGGATAAACTTAACACGGGGCTGTTGCAGTATTTTGCAACAGCCCCGTCAGCGTGTCAAAGAACCCCGTCATTCCGAGCAAGTTTCGCACACTGGCGTGGGAATCCGTACTTCTCGCGCTGGATTGGTTCGAAAACGCGCGGAGAAGGACGGATTGCCACACCAGTGACTTCGGTCACTGGTTCGCAATGACACTTTTT
>CAYPLM010000266.1:0-1635 GCA_964411575.1 uncultured Oscillibacter sp.
CACCGCCCCGATGGAGAGCAGACCCTTTGCAACGCTCGTGCTGATATCCATAAACAAATTCCTCCTGTTTGTTATTCCTGTAGTAAGATCGCGCGCAGCTCTGCCAGGTCGGCGGCAAGCGCGTCCGCACCGGCCTGCGTCAGCTCCTCGAGGCTGCCGTAGCCGTAGCGCACGCCGATGGCGGGGAGCCCCACCGTATGCGCGCCGACGATATCGTAGCTGCGGTCGCCAACCATGACGGCACGACCAGATTCGCCCACGCGCGCGAGCGCGCTGCGAATGACGCTTGCCTTGTCAGAACTGGCTTTGTCCCCGGCGGACGAGCCGCAGATGTGGTCAAAATACCGCGCAAGGCCGAAGTATTCGAGAATCTTCCTGGCGGTATCCTCGGGTTTGGAGGTGGCGATGACGCACTGCAAACCCGCAGCGCGCAGCGCAGCAAGAAGGTCTGCCATACCCGCATAGGGGATGTTCTCCCGCCAGCCGCGCTCGACATAGTAAACACGGAAGCTGCGGATGGCCTCGTCGGTATCCTGCTCGGTCAGGCCGCAGTGCGCGGGGAAGATCAGGTGCAGCGGCGGGCCGATGAAGTCCGTCAGCGTTTCGGGGTCGACCTCGCCGCGCCCCACGCAGCGCAGCGCATAGGCAGCGGCGGACGTGATGCCCACTTTCGGGTCGGTCACGGTGCCGTCCAGATCAAATAGAACCGTATCCCAGCGCATTATCCCAGAAACTCCGCGCAGCAGCGGCAGTAGGCCGCAACAGGATCGTCCGCCTGTGTGATGGGGCGGCCGACCACGATGTAGTCGGAGCCCAGCGCACGCGCCTTTTCGGGCGTGGTGACGCGTTTCTGGTCGCCTGCGTCGCCGCCGGCAAAGCGAACGCCCGGCGTGACGGTGAGAAAGCCCGCACCGCAGCGCGCGTGGATATCGCCCGCCTCGAGCGGGGAGCAGACCACGCCGTCGAGCCCGGCGCGTGCGGCGTTTTCCGCGTAGTGCAGCACGACTTCGGGCAGGGGCTGCTTGATGAGAAGCTCACGCTCCATGCGCTCCTGATCGGTGGAGGTGAGCTGTGTGACGGCGATGAGCAGCGGGCGCGTCCCGTCAGGGCGCGTGAGCCCCTCAAGAGCGGCGGTCATCATCGCCTGTGTGCCTGCGGCGTGCAGGTTTACGATGTCCACGTCCAGCGCGCTGAGCGCGGCCATGGCCTTTTTCACGGTGTTGGGGATGTCGTGCAGCTTGAGGTCAAGGAAAATTTTATGTCCGCGCGCGCGGATCTCGCGCACGATGGACGGCCCCTCAGCATAGAAAAGCTCCATGCCGATCTTGACAAAGGGCTTCTCGCCGGTGAACCGGTCCAGAAATGCAAGGGTTTTTTCGCGGCTGTCAAAGTCCAGCGCGATGATCACGTCTTTAGCCATGGTGTGCTCCTCCTGTGATATCTCTCAAATTTTCAATGCCGTACTGCTCCATAACGGCGGGAAGCTCCTCGATGATCCTTTTGCAGGCGAAGGGTTCGACAAGGTTGGCAGCGCCCACGCCCACGGCGGTCGCGCCCGCGAGCATCAGCTCGAGCACGTCCTCGGCGCAGCGCACGCCGCCCATGCCGACGATGGGGATGGAAACAGCCTCGTAG
>CAYPLM010000267.1:0-1629 GCA_964411575.1 uncultured Oscillibacter sp.
GGACGAGCCCGAGATCGACGTGATCATCGACGGCCTGAATCTGGGCCGTGCCCAGAGCCACAAGAACGTGGCCTCCGGCATCCCCTACGGCGGCGGAAAGATCACCGTCATGGCCGAGCAGGTGGATCTGGAGAACCTGGACGAGCTGGGCTTTTTGTCCTTCGCGCTGGATAAGGTGCGTTTCTTCACCGGCCCCGACATGAATTACCCCGTGGAGCTGGCCGATGCCATGAACCAGTTCACCCCCATGATCTGCGCCGGTATGCAGAACAACCCCATCGGCCCCTCCGGCGGCCCCACCGCCTACGGCGTCACCGCCGCCATGAAGAAGGCCGTCAAGTTCCACTTTGGCCGCGACGACCTGAAGGACATGAAAATCGCCGTGATGGGTCTGGGTGCTGTGGGCTTTGCGCAGGCGGAGTACCTGCTGGCCGAGGGCGCGAAGCTGGTGGTGTGCGACGGCTATGAGCCCGCCGTGCAGCGCTTGCTGGACAAGTATCCCAACGCCGGCATTCAGGTGGTTCCCGTCAGCGACATTCTGATCACCGAGGCTGACATCCTGTGTCCCTGTGCCATCGGCGGCTTTATCACCGAGGACGTGATCAATAACCTGAAGGTGAAGATGGTATTCGGTGCGGCCAACAACCAGCTCCACGCCACCAACAAGGAGGAGGAGATCGCCCTGGCCGAGAAGCTGGCCGCACGGGGTATTCTGTATCAGGAGTGCTGGGTGCAGAACATTGGCGGTGTCATGTGTGGCACGGAGCTGCACCTGTACGGCGAAAAGGCCGACCGCGATGCCCTGCTGGCGAAGATCTGGGACTATGTGGGTCACCGCACCGAGGTGAACCTGCGGGAAGCCAAAGAGTTGGGCATCACCCCCACCGAAAACGCCTATCGCAGCGTGGAGGCCGCCATCTACCTGTAAGCTGCTGCCTCTGCTCCTCATGATGAAAAGCGCGGCCACTGTGCCACCGACGCTCTCCTGTTCTCTTCGGCGGCCGCGCTTTTCCTCCTCAAGCAGCTATGATATAATAAGGACAAGTGCCCATTAAAGAAAGGAACGCACTATGGAAAAAAGAGATACCTTTGGCTCCCGGCTGGGCTTCCTGCTGGCCACCATCGGGTTCTCTGTCGGCGTGGGAACGCTGTGGAGATTTCCCTATATCTGCGGTGAGTACGGCGGCGGACTGTTCCTGCTGACCTATATTTTCTTCATGATCGTCATCGGTGTGCCGCTGTTCACGGCGGAGGTCTCGCTGGGTATGGCATCCCGCCGCACACCGGTGGCCGCCTATCAGCTGCTCTCCGGCAAAAAGCACTGGGGCATCGTGGGCTATTTCAACATGATCTGCATCGTACTGGTGGCGGGCTATACGCTGCCCGTCTATGGCTGGATCATCAACTACATCATCGCCACGCCGCTGGGCACCTTTAAGGGCATGGACAGCGCGGCAGTGGCCAATTACTTCACGGATATGTCCGGCAACTTCTGGCTGGTGATGGGCATGATCGCCATCAACTGTGTGCTGACCATTCTGGTGGTGCGCAAGAACCTCCAGTCCGGCATTGAGAAGATCGCCAAGATTCTGCTGCCCACGCTGGCGGTGGTCATGGTCGTCATCGCTG
>CAYPLM010000268.1:0-1611 GCA_964411575.1 uncultured Oscillibacter sp.
GCCCTATGTATGAATTAATTGGCAGTGACGCAAAGCCCAAAAGCCGTGAAGAAAATGAATTTAAATTTAAGGCATTGGGAAAGGGTATGCAGGATATTCCGTCTATTTTGGTGGCGGCTGAGGCTGCCGGTGCGCAATATGCCATTGTTGAGCAGGATGGTGTGATGGAAAATTCAACAGCCTTGGACGATGTACGCACCAGCCGTGAATATTTAAAGAGCCTTGGCTATTAAACACAGATTGAATAAAAAAGCGAACGCGGGTCACCGTGTTCGCTTTTTTAGTGCTTATAATGATTTTGTCGTGTGTTTTTAGAATCTAAAATGCAACATGCTTGAAGGAATATATAACTGGAGGATTATAGGCTTGAAGAATTAAAATGGTGCGAACTAAATGATAAAGTGTTGTGATACAATTGATGGGTGACAAATAAAAAGGAAAATGAACTCCTAATATGATATAATGTTTAATAACCACAAAAAACGTATATCAAAGGAGACCTTTTCCCATGAATATTTTAACATCCAACGCCCACTTTCGTCAACGTGTAATAAAAAAAAGTTATAAAGTCGGAGTAACGGCAGCATCAAAATATTATAAAATAAGCCGCAATGCCATCTATGAATGGCGTAATAAATATGATGGTAAAAGCTGGAAAAGTCTATTGGATAAAAGCCACAGACCGCATCACCACCCCAACGAACACACCCCGGAAGAAAAAGAAATGATTTTAAAGCGTTATCCATATTATAAAGATGACATGATAATGCTTTGGGATTCACTCAGAAAAGATGGTTATACAAGATGTTATGCAACACTCGTAAGAGTTGTAAAAAAATGGATAAAGCCGGAAATAAAGAAAAAACAAAATAAAAATCCAAAGCCATATCGAAGAGCAGACTATCCGGGACAAAAGGTGCAAGTAGATGTTAAGTTTGTGCCGTCATATTGTGTGGTTAATGGGCAGAAATATTATCAATATACTGCAGTAGATGAGTGTACGCGCTGGACTTTTAGAGAAATGTATGATGAGCATAGCACGTGTAGTTCAACAGACTTTTTAAAGAAAGTGATATTGACTTGTCCATTTCCAATCAGAGAAATACAAACAGACAACGGAACAGAGTTCACAAGGGCATTAATGAGCCATGACGGCAAACCGTCGCTGTTTGAAGAAATGCTTGAGAAATGCGGTATAAAGTATCACAGAATTCGAGTAGCCACCCCAAGACACAATGGTAAAGTAGAAAGGCAACATAGAACTGATGAAAAGAGATTTTACAAGAAAATGAAGATGTATAACCTCGCGGACGGTAGGATGCAGCTTGTAAAATACAATAAAAAATCAAATGATATACCTAAAACCTGTTTGAATTTTCTCACGCCAAATGAAGAACTCGCAAAATATTTAGGAGTGATGTAAAACAGCTATGGCGTTAAGCAAAGTATTGCTTAACGCCCAAAAAATATTGTATCATATGTGCGTTGTCAAGGTAAGACGGTAGTATTTTCTGACGAAAATCTCCACCGCTCCACCTTGACAAGGAAAGATTTGGAGATGAATTTTATTTTTTTAGATAAAGTGTCACCCATCATTGACAATTGTACAAA
>CAYPLM010000269.1:0-1603 GCA_964411575.1 uncultured Oscillibacter sp.
GTGGGCGACCTGCCCATGAGCTGGGGCAAGTTCTGGACGACCTTTGCCGCCATCGCCGTGCCGCTGAGCATCCTTGGCTCCATCATCACGCTGCTTTAAGGGAGGGGACGAAGATGAAAAAGAAAATTTCGGCTCTTTTGACTGTCCTGCTCCTGCTGTCCGCTCTGTGCACCTCTGCGCTGGCGGCGGAGGGCGACGTGACGCACCTGTACGACCTGAGCGGGCTGCTCACCGTGGACGAGCGCGCGGCGCTGGAAAGCCGCGCGCAGGACATCTCTGCGCGCAGCGGCTGCGGCGTTTACCTCGTAGCGGTCGACGACTACACCGCCTACGGCTACGGCGGCGTGTACGAGGTGGCCACGCAGATGTTCAACAATGCGGACAATGGCTTCGGCGTGGGCGCAGAGCGCAACGGCATTTTGCTGCTGCTGAGCCTGAACGAGCGCGACTGGGCAATGTTCGTCAACGGCGAGGGCGCGGAGTACGCTTTCAACGAGTACGGGCAGGCCGCGCTGGAGGATTCCTTCCTCCCCGCTTTTGGCGAGAACGACTGGTACGGCGGCTTTTCCGGCTTTTTGACCGCCTGTGACGAGTATCTCACGCTGGCCGCCTCCGGCGAACCCGTACGCGAGAGTGTGGTCAAGCGCATCATCCCCGTGGTGGGCATCTCCTGCGTGGTCTCGCTGGTGATCTGCCTCAACCTCAAGGGAAAGATGAAAACCGTGCGCCGCAAGGCGGAGGCACGCACCTACGTTGCCTCCGGCGGGCTGCGCCTGACGGACAGCTACGACCGCTACACCCCGCCTACGGCTACGGCGGCGTGTACGAGGTGGCCACGCAGATGTTCAACAATGCGGACAATGGCTTCGGCGTGGGCGCAGAGCGCAACGGCATTTTGCTGCTGCTGAGCCTGAACGAGCGCGACTGGGCAATGTTCGTCAACGGCGAGGGCGCGGAGTACGCTTTCAACGAGTACGGGCAGGCCGCGCTGGAGGATTCCTTCCTCCCCGCTTTTGGCGAGAACGACTGGTACGGCGGCTTTTCCGGCTTTTTGACCGCCTGTGACGAGTATCTCACGCTGGCCGCCTCCGGCGAACCCGTACGCGAGAGTGTGGTCAAGCGCATCATCCCCGTGGTGGGCATCTCCTGCGTGGTCTCGCTGGTGATCTGCCTCAACCTCAAGGGAAAGATGAAAACCGTGCGCCGCAAGGCGGAGGCACGCACCTACGTTGCCTCCGGCGGGCTGCGCCTGACGGACAGCTACGACCGCTACACCCACACCACCGAAAGCCGCCGCAGCGCGGAAAAAAGCAGCTCCGGCGAAAGCGGAGGCGGCGGCAGCGGACGCAGCGGAAAATTCTGAGGAGGCGCGTATGAAGCATATCACTCTTTTCCGTGCCGTGGCACTGGCACTGGTGCTGGTGCTGACGTTCAGCCTTGCCGGCTGCGCCGAAAAGCCGCAGGATGACCTGCCGCAGCAGGGCAGCACCGGCAAGCTCGAGCTGCCCAAGGACGACACGCAGCCCGAACCGGATACGCCGCCCGAACCGGATACGCCGCCCGAACCGGATACGCAGCCCGAACCGGACACGCAGCCCGAGCC
>CAYPLM010000270.1:0-1569 GCA_964411575.1 uncultured Oscillibacter sp.
TCGCGCAAGCATGTGGAGGCTATCGCTGCGCTGACCGACCGGGCGCTTTCGGAGGCGGGCGTGACGAAGGCGGACATCGACGCCGTGGCTGTCACCTATGCGCCGGGGCTGATCGGCGCGGTGCTGGTGGGCGTGAGCTTTGCCAAGAGCGTGGCCTACGCGCTGGGCGTACCGCTGATCCCGGTACACCATGTGCGTGGACACATCGCCGCCAACTACCTCGCCTTTCCTGAGCTCGAGCCGCCGTTTCTGGCTCTGTGCATGTCCGGCGGCAACACGCTGCTCGTCGATGTGGAGGACTACACCACGCTGCACCTTCTCGGTGCCACGCGCGATGACGCGGCGGGTGAGTGCTTTGACAAGGCTGCGCGCGTGCTGGGGCTGCCCTACCCCGGCGGCAAGCCCATGGACGATCTGGCGCAGCAAAGCGCGGGTGGCGTATACGACCTGCCGCGCGCAAGCATCGCCGGACATCCGCTGGATATGAGCTTTTCGGGGCTCAAGACCGCCGTGGTCAACCTCGCGCACAACGCTGAGCAAAAGGGCGAGGCGCTTGACCGCGCCGCGCTGGCGCACGACTTCACGCGCGCCGTGGCGGACGAGCTGGTGCCGCGCGCGGTGCTGGCGCTGCGGCAGACGGGGCGCAAAACGCTCGTCGCTGCGGGCGGTGTGGCGGCCAACAGCATGCTGCGCGCCGAGCTGCAGGCGGCCTGCGCGCGCGAGGGCGTGCAGCTGTATCTGCCCCCGCTGCGCCTTTGCGGCGACAACGGCGCGATGATCGGCGCACAGGGCTATTACGAGTATCTTGCCGGAAATGTGGCCGACATGAGCCTCAACGCCTATGCCACCCGCGAGATCGACGCGTAAGGGGTCGGTATGCCGCGCAGTTTCGTCGTATCTCACAAAAATTTCGAAAAAAATCGTGCACATTGGCGAAAATTTCGGCTTTCCGACGCGGAAAAGCGCTTGACGCTTGCGCGGGAGTATGGTATAATCCATGAATGCGTGGGCGCTGCCCATGCGCTTTGATATGCCGTCAGGAGGAGAACGCCGTGCTTGCAGACTATGCCGCGCACCGGATCGTCGTGGGCGCAAAGCAGTCGGCAAAGGCCGTGCGCGCGGGGCGCGCTGAGCAGGTCTTCCTCGCCGTTGACGCCGATCCCATGCTGCTCTCGCCCGTTGAGGCGCTGTGCCAGGCGCACGGCGTGCCGACGGAGTGCAGCGAAACAATGGCGCAGCTGGGCGCTGCCGCCGGGATCGCCGTGGGCGCGGCTGTCGTATGTGCGCTTTCACAGGAATAGACGATTTTTTCCGGGATAATTTTCCGTTGTCCCGTAAAAAATAAATGGGCATTCGCCCGAAGATTTTTCAAGAAAGGAGAACTTATTCAATGCCTACTTTTAACCAGTTGGTCCGCAAGGGCAGACAGCAGGTCACCTACAAGTCCACCTCTCCCGCTCTGCAGCACGGTCTCAACACGCTCAAGACCAAGGAGACCGACCTCGCTTCCCCCCAGAAGCGCGGCGTGTGCACCGCAGTGAGAACCATGACGCCCAAGAAGCCGAACTC
>CAYPLM010000271.1:0-1556 GCA_964411575.1 uncultured Oscillibacter sp.
CATGGGCGAGCATGGCCGCGGCACGCCGGAATATTGCGGCGTGATGGGCCGCGTGGACATCCTCACCGGCACCTTTGGCAAGGCCATGGGTGGTGCCTCCGGCGGCTACACCGCTGCGAAGAAGGAGATCGTCGACCTGCTGCGTCAGCGCAGCCGTCCCTACCTCTTCTCCAACTCTCTGGCTCCCGCCATCTGCGCGGCGACCATCGAGACCATCGACATGCTCACCGAGTCCACCGAGCTGCGCGACCGCGTGCATGAAAACGCGCGCTACTTCCGCGCCGGCATGGAAAAGCTGGGCTTCGATCTGCTGCCCGGCGAGCACCCCATCGTCCCCGTCATGCTCTACGACCCCAAGGTCGCCGGTGAGTTTGCCCGCAGGATGCTGGAAAAGGGCGTCTATGTGGTGGGCTTCTGCTACCCCGTGGTGCCCAAGGGGCGCGACCGCGTGCGCACGCAGATCTCCGCAGGCCACACCAAAGAAGATCTCGACTTCGCCATCCGCTGCTTCGGCGAGGTCAAGGCCGAAATGGGGATCTGATCTCCGTCCGGACGCACTGCAACCGTGTCAAATCGAAAAGTCTCCGGCAGCCCGAGGGGCCGCCGGAGATTTTTTGTTTGTGCCGGGCGGGTTTTCAGCTCTCCCGTGTCAGGTAAATGACAGGAACGCTTTCGGTCAGCCAGACATTGTTGGCGGATCTGTAGAAGGTGTACCCGTCGGCATACATCTTCGCGGAATCGATCGCATAGACGACCGGCGCGCCGTGTCTGCGTCCCACGGCAGCTGCGGTTTGCGCGTCTGCGCTCAAGTGGACATACAGCCGGGTCTGACGAAGAAGCCCGCTTTTCTCGATGCTGTCGGCATACTTCCGGGCCGTTCCGTGCCACAGCCGTTCAGGAGGGGCGGAGGGGGTCAGCGCAACATCGACCGGGAGGGAATGCCCCTGATTTGCGCGGATCCGCGTCTTATCCTCGTTGAATGCGTAGCGCTGCTTTTCGTCGGTGGATACGATCTGCTCGAGCAGCGGCATGGTGAGGTGCCGCGTTTTGCCGACGCATTCGATCAGCTCTGCCGTGTCAGCCCAGCCGTGCGCGTCAAGGGTGAGCCCGGCTGCTTCCGGATGATGGCGCAGAAGAAAGCTGATATAGCGGCTCGTTTTTTCGAGCTGGCCGTCTTTCCAGGGAATGAGCGACACCTCAATGCCGAGCACCCCGTATTTCTGCTGTTCCTCCAAAGAGTAGAATCGCTCCATGTCCTTTGGATCTGCCGCTGCGGGGTCGGGATACCCGCAGGCTTTGAGCGGCAAAGCCCGGTATAGCTCTGAAAACGAGGCAAACCGATGCAGCGCGACGACCTTCACCCGGAATTTTTCCCTGTTGTCTCCCGTTTTGGAAAACTCAATCTGATCTCCGTCGGCGACCCTCTGCCGCTTCGGATCGCACAGGCGGAGTTCGATGGTTTTTGCACCCTCGCGCATTTGGTAGAAGGGAGCAGGATGCAACTTCATGTGATGAAGCATAGAGACCTCCTTGTTTTTCAGCCAGAATTTCCTGTA
>CAYPLM010000272.1:0-1522 GCA_964411575.1 uncultured Oscillibacter sp.
GCTCTCCTTCATGTCGGCGAGGATGATGGGGTTGGATTCCTCCACACGCAGCCCTTCGTACTTGCCGGCGTAGTCGGTGTGGCGGCCGCGGTCATCCACGGGCACCACCATCTCCATGCCGTAGCGGCGGCAGGTCTGGTAGTCGTCCGCACCGAAGCCGGGCGCGGTGTGGACGCAGCCGGTACCGGAGTCCATGGTAACGTAGTCGGCCAGCACAAGGCGGCTGGTCTTGGGCAGGAAGGGGTGCTGAGCGAGCATGTTTTCGAAGAACGCGCCCTCGTGCGTCTCCACCACGCTGTAGTGCGTCACGCCGCCCACGGTCATCACCTTTTCGCACAGCGCCTCGGCGACGATGTACAACTCGCCGCTCTCCTCGTTTTTCACGACGGCATACTGCTCCTGCGGGTTGAGCGCGATGGCGAGGTTGCCCGGCAGCGTCCAGATGGTGGTTGTCCAGATGACGAAGCTGAGCTTGCTCGTGTCGAGATGGCTGAGCTTGCCCTGATCGTCGTGTAGGGGGAACTTGACGTACACGGTGGTGCAGGGGTCGTCCTGGTACTCGATCTCTGCCTCGGCCAGCGCGGTCTCGTCGTGCCAGCACCAGTAGACGGGCTTGAGCCCCTTGTAGATATAGCCCTTTTTGTACATCGCGCCAAAGACCTTCACCTCCTCGGCCTCGAAGCCGGGATCCATGGTCTTGTACGGGTGCTCCCAGTCGCCCAGCGCGCCCAGGCGCTTGAAGCCCTCCATCTGCACGTCGATGTAGTGCTGGGCGAACTCGGCGCAGGCGGAGCGGAAGGCCGTGACGGGCATGGTCTTGTGGTTGAGCTTGTTCTTTTTGATGATGGCGCTCTCAATGGGCATGCCGTGGTTGTCCCAGCCGGGGATGTAGGGGGTGTAGTACCCGCGCATGGCATAGGAGCGGACGATGAAGTCCTTGAGGGACTTGTTGAGCGCGTGCCCCATGTGCAGCGCGCCGTTGGAGAACGGAGGGCCGTCGTGCAGAGAGAAGCGGGGGTGCCCCTCGTTCTTTTTGAGCAGCTCGTGATAGAGGTCCATCTCCTCCCAGCGCCTGAGCATCTCCGGCTCGCGCGCAGGCAGCCCTGCGCGCATGGGGAAGCCCGACTTGGGCATGTTAAGCGTCTGTTTGTACTCCATGGTGTGTCTCCTTTGATCGAAAAATACAATTGAAAACGGTGATAAAAAAATAAAATGCCTCATCTCACAAAGAGACAAAGCATTCGCCCTGCGGTACCACTCTTCTTGCCGCGGCGATGGCGCGGCCACTCAAAAGCTGCGATGTAACGGTCGCACCCGGGCGCGCTTACTGTCTGTTCAGCTGCCTGCTCCAAGGGGATCTTCGGCGCTCGCTCCTCTCCGCCCTTCCACCAGACGTGGGCGGCTCTCTGTGCAGGAGGCGGGGGCGTACTCGTCCTTTTCCGCGCATTTTTCAATATGGATGCATTTTACCCGTTTTGCCGCCGTTTGTCAACGGGAAAATGCTTGCCATGCAGACGATTTT